>JAEUJL010000606.1 GCA_016794835.1 Gemmatimonadota bacterium
TCGAGCTCCTGTTACAGTGGCGGGGCCGCACCGGCATCACACCGGTTTCCGTGTCCCGCGCGCGGTGGGTTCAGTTGTGGCGAGGAGAGTACTGATGGCCGGCCGTCGCGGCAAGCCCGCAGCCCACGCCTTACGGCTTGATGACCTTGACCTCCTGCATGCGCCGCGGCGGCGACACATAGGCGCTCACGAGGCTCTCGTGTCCGTCCGGGCCGATGGCCGAAACGCCAAACACCCAGTCGTCGATGTTGACGTTCGGCAGCGTGAAGGTCGTGACGTTGCCGACGACCTGCGAATGCTGCCAATCGTTGGTCCACGTGTCGCGCCAGTACACGCGATACGCGGCGGCCCCCGGCGCGGCGCGCCAGGTGAGGGTGGCGTCGTACCCCGACGGGATCCGGCTCACGCTGGCCCCCCGGTCCCCCGCCACGATGGGAGCCGGTGGCGCGAGCGCCACCGTGGCCGCGCCGGCGGCGTTCACGCGTGCGTTCTGGGCGAGGTAGCCAAAGTCCACCCCCTCGATCTTGTCCTCGGCCGTGTGCTGCCGCGCGAAGTTCTCGTTGGACTCGCGGAAGACCACGGCGGGAAAGTCGAAGGCGGTGAATGACGAGTGGTCGCTCCCGCGCCCGAACCGGTCCTCCCGCGCCATCAGGCGGATGCGATGCGACGGTACGTACGTCGCGGCCAGGCGCTGGATGTATCGCGCCAGCTGCCGGTGCGGCGAATCCTCGGGGCCTAACGAGTACACCCGCACCGTCTCCGCGTCGACCACCCCGTTGCCGCCGAGGGAGTTCCCGACGATGTCGTTGTTGAAGTTGGCCGTGACCTCGACCTTGGCCGCCGCCAGGTTCTGGGCGTGCGCCATCGACCCGAACAGCCCCTGCTCCTCGCCTGCCCACAGGATGAACACCAGGGTCGCATCGAACTCGAGGTCGCTCTCGGCGAACACGCGCGCCAGCTCCATCGTCAGGATCGTCCCGCTGCCATCATCGTTGGCACCGGGCGCATCGTTGTCATGGTTGAACGCTGCGCTCGCCTGCGGGTTGGCGCCACCGGTGTTCAGCCGCGTCTGCCCCCCGGGCCCAAGGTTCACCGTGTCGTAGTGCCCGCTGATGTAGACGCGCCGCGGCGATCGCCCCGGGAGGATCGCCACCACGTTGCGCAACTCGACTTCGCGCGTGATCCGGCCGGTCGGCACCAGGCGATGGCTGTCAAAGCTGACCTGCAGCCGCCGGTACTGGCTCAGCTCACGGTGAATCCATCGGCGCGCCGCGCCCACGCCGCGCGTCGCCGACATCGTGTCCGACAAGGTCGACCGCGTCCCGAAGGACACCAGGCGCTCGGACAGCTGCCGCAGGCGATCAGGCGAGACGGCAGCGACCAACTTCACGATCCGGGGATCCGCGTCCGGCCGAACCCCCTGGCCCGCAAGGGGCGCGGCCAGGGTGACGCAGATCCATGCGGCGGCGAGTTTCATCGGGACGCCTCGCTTACGGTGCAGGCGGGGCCGGCGGGGTCGCGTCGCCGTCGGACATGCGTTCGCGAAGCTTCTGGTACCCCGCCTTGAGGTCGCCCAGCCAGTCCGTCGCCTTCTCCTTCGCGTCGGCGACCACGTCATCCAGCTGGTCGTCCGCCTTGTCCGCCCAGGCGGCCGCCTTCGTGCGCAGCTCGTCGAGCTTGCCATCCAGTTCCGCCAGCTCATCGCGCAGCTCGGCCTTGCCGAGCGACATCTTCACCCGAAGTTCGTCACGCTCCTGTTGGAGCTCGGTCATCATCGCGTCAATGCGTTCGCGCCAGGTGCTCATCTGTTCCTCTCAGCCGGGGATATGCGGATCGTAGCCGTCGGCACCGCGAGAGGGAAGCATGCGAGGGCGCGGGTCGGTCAGTCGCTCCGCAGGGCGGTGGACGCGTCCATGCGCGTGGCCCGCCAGGCTGGCCACGACGTCGCAGCAATCGCGACAATCCCGACACCAAGAGACACCGCGACCAGGGTCGCCGGGTCGCGCGGGGAGACGCCAAAGACGAGGGAGCGCAGCGCGCCCGCGAGCAGGAGCGAACCCGTTGCGCCGATGGCGATGCCCAGGGCCGCCAGGGACGCCCCCGTCCGCACGAACTCCGTGAGGATGCGGGTCGGCGTCGCCCCAAGCGCCGTGCGCACCCCGATCTCGCGCGTCCGTTCATTCACCATCCCGGACATCACGCCGAAGATGCCAATGGCCGAGAGGATCACGGCC
>JAEUJL010000690.1 GCA_016794835.1 Gemmatimonadota bacterium
CTCCGGGACCAGGTGCTCTATGAACCGGGGGCGTTTGGCTTCGAGCGGGATATCGCGAAGCGATTGCAGTGGTGGGCCGACCTCAAGCGACGCGCGGACGACGCGCCGCGTACACCGACGACGGAGAGTTGACACGATGCGGGTCATGCGGACACTCACAGGGATGGGCCTGCTCCTGGTCGCGGCCGGATGCGCCGCGCTGCGTGGGGGGTTCAAGGAGCCGGTCGTCACCTTCAAGGAGGGGCGCGTCACCGGGCTCGGCGTGAGCGGGGGATCCCTCGAGGTGGTGCTCGACATCTACAACCCCAACGGCTTCCGGCTCGACGGATCGCAGATCTCGTACACGATCTACGTCGACTCGCTCAAGTTCGGGGATGGGATGTATACCTCACGCTTCCAGGTGGAGAAGGGGCAGACCAGCGAGATTCGCCTGCCGCTGAACTTCAGCTATGCCGGGGTTGGGGCCGCGGGGCGCCGGCTGATGCAGACGGGGAGCGTGGAGTACCGCGTCGCGGGCGACATCACGGTGGGCACACCGATCGGGAGCTTCACGCGGCCGTATGACCAGAAGGGTCGCTATTCCACGTTGTCGCGGTAGGCGCCGCGTCGCCATCGCTATCTTGCACCCGCCACTGACTGCACCGAGGCTGCCATTTCCCGCGAACTGATCTCCCTTGCGCCCCCGATGGAGCGCGCCATCCTCGTCGGGGCGCCGCTCAAGCGGAGCTCGGCGAAGCTGCACGTGGAGGAACACCTCGCCGAGCTGGCCCAGCTGGCCGACACGGCGGGCGCCCAGGTGGTGGGCACCCTGACGCAGCAGCTCGACCGGCCGAATCCCTCGACCTACCTCGGGAAAGGCAAGCTCGAGGAGTTGGCGACGCTCGCCTCGGACCTCGGGGCGACGCTGCTCATCTTTGACGATGAGTTGTCGCCGTCCCAGGCGAAGAATGTCGAGGAGGCGGTGGGGAAGCGCGTGATGGATCGGGCCGAGTTGATCCTCGACATCTTTGCGACGCGCGCACGGAGCAACGAGGCGCGGATGCAGGTGGAGCTGGCCCAGCTCGAGTACCTCCTCCCGCGCCTCACGCGGATGTGGACGCACCTCGAGAAGACGCGCGGCGGGATCGGCCTGCGGGGGCCGGGTGAAACACAGCTCGAGACCGATCGCCGGCTGATCGGCCACCGCATCCGCGTGCTCAAGGAGCGTCTCGCGGATGTGCAGCGATCGCGCGCGATCCAGCGCCACTCCCGGCGCACGCTGTTTGGGGCCGCGCTCGTCGGCTACACCAATGCGGGGAAGTCGTCGCTCCTGCGCGCCCTGTCGCATGCCCCCGAGGTGTTCGTCGAGGACCGGTTGTTTGCCACGCTTGACCCGCTGACGCGTGAGGTGGCCCTCTCGGACCAGCAGAAGATGGTGGTCACCGACACCGTGGGGTTCATTCGCAAGCTGCCCCACCACCTCGTCGCGTCGTTCCGCGCCACGTTGGAAGAGGTCCTCGAGGCGGATGTGCTGCTGCACGTGATCGATGCCTCGCACCCGTTCTGGGAGGAGCAACGCGAGGTCGTCGAGGAAGTCCTGGCGGACCTTGGCGCCCGGGAGAAGGAGGTCGTCTACGTCTTCAACAAGGTCGACCGGCTGACCCCGGAGGAGCGGGAGGGACTGGCCGCGCGCTGCCGCAACCTGTTCCCGTCGCATGTGCTGGTCTCCGCGGTGGGCGGGGATGCCGGCGTGCTGGCGTTGCGCGACCTCCTGCTGGAGCGTGCGCGTCGCCATACCCCGCTGGTGGAGCTGCGCCTCGAGCATGGCAATGGCCGCCTGCTTGCCGAACTGCACCAGCACGGCGAGGTGGCCGGTGTTCGGCACGCGGAGGACGCGACCTACGTGACGGCGCGGCTCGATCCCGCGGCCCTCGCGCGCGCGACCCGTTTGGGCGGGGTCGTCGTCCACGCTTAGTTTTCGCGCATGAAGATCGCGCTCATCACGGGAATCACGGGGCAGGACGGGTCCTACCTCGCCGAGTTGCTCCTGGCCAAGGGGTACCACGTGCACGGCCTCGTGCGCCGGGCCTCGACCTTCAATCGCGGGCGCATCGACCACCTCGCCCTCGATGCCAACCTCGCCGAGCGATTCACGCTGCACTACGGCGACATGGCGGACGGCAGCTCGCTGCGCCGCGTGGTGGAGCTGGTGAAGCCCGACGAGGTCTACAACCTCGCCGCGCAGTCGCATGTGCGGGTGTCGTTCGACCAGCCGGAGTACACGGCCGACATCGTCGCCACCGGGACCCTGCGGCTCCTGGAGGCCGTCCGGGAGCACATCGACCGGACCGGCCGCGCGGTGCGGGTCTACCAGGCAGGTTCCTCGGAGATGTTCGGGGCCGAGGCCCCGCCGCAGTCGGAATCCACGCCGTTCCATCCGCGCAGCCCGTACGCCGTGAGCAAGGTGGCCGCCCACTGGCATGCGGTGAACCACCGCGAGGCCTATGGGATGTTCGTGGCCAACGGGATCCTGTTCAACCACGAGTCGCCCCGGCGTGGCGAGTCGTTTGTAACGCGCAAGATCTCGCTCGCCGTGGCGCGCATCGCCGCGGGCCGCCAGTCGTCGCTCTCGCTCGGCAACCTGGATGCACGTCGTGATTGGGGCTTCGCCGGGGACTACGTCGAGGCCATGTGGCGCATGCTCCAGCACCACACGCCGGGGGACTATGTCGTCGCCACCGGGGAATCCCATTCGGTGCGCGAGTTCGTCGAGGCGGCCTTCGGGCACGCCGGGCTGGAGTGGGAGCGGTACGTGAAGCTCGATCCGAAGTACCTGCGGCCGTCCGAGGTGGACCACCTGTTGGGTGACCCGTCCCGCGCGCGGCGGGAGCTGGGGTGGACCCCCACCGTGACCTTCCAGGAACTGGTCCGCCTCATGGTGGACGCGGACCGCGCCGCGGAGCGCTGACCCCCGGAAACGACAATGCCCGCCACCAGGGGCGGGCACTGCGGGGAACTGCGGATGGTCGCGCAGGGACTCGAACCCCGGACCTCTGGTATGTGAGACCAGCGCTCTAACCAGCTGAGCTACGCGACCGAAACGGACGCGAACGTTAACGGGTCGTCGTGGGGGGTGGTAGTGCGCCCGGCAGCCATTGACGGGCCGGGTCCGGGGGGAGAGGTTCGCGCCGCCTCCCGCCCGCCGACCCTGGTGCTGAACCTCCTCGATCGCCATCGCACGATTGCCCCCGAGGGCTACAACCGATGGCTGGTGCCCCCGGCGGCCCTGGCGATCCACCTCTCGATCGGCCAGGCGTACGCCTTCAGCGTGTTCAACCTGCCGCTGGGCACCCTCATCGGGGGGGACCAACCGGCCCCGGACGACTGGAAGCTCTCCACCATCGGGTGGGTGTTCTCCGTGGCGATCGTCTTTCTCGGGTTGTCGGCATTCACGTTTGGCCGCTGGCTCGAGGACGCCGGACCACGGAAGGCGATGTTCGCGTCGGCGGTCTGCTTTGCGTCCGGGTTCTTCGTGTCGGCCCTCGGCGTGCATTGGCACAACATCTGGCTCCTGATCCTGGGGTACGGCGTGATCGGGGGGATCGGGCTGGGGCTGGGCTACATCTCGCCGGTCTCCACGCTGATCAAGTGGTTTCCGGATCGACCCGGGATGGCCACCGGCCTGGCCATCATGGGATTTGGCGGCGGGGCGATGATTGGTTCCCCACTCGCAGTGGCCCTGATGCGTGCGCTGGATACCGGGACGGGCCATGGGGTCGCCCGGGCGATGACGGCGATGGGGGTGCTGTACTTCGCGTTCATGATGTTCGGGGTCGTGACGGTGCGACTGCCGGCCGAGGGGCAGGCCGCGGGGAACCGTGCGCCCCGGGCGGCGGCCGCTCCGGACATGCACGTGCGCCAGGCGACGCGCACCACGAGTTTCTGGTTGCTGTGGTGGGTGCTCTGCCTGAACGTGACGGCGGGGATTGGCGTGTTGGGACAAGCGTCACCCATGATCCAGGAGATGTTCCCCGGGCGCATTGGCGCCGAGGCGGCGGCGGGATTCGTGGGGCTCCTGAGCCTCGCGAACATGCTCGGCAGGTTCGCCTGGTCCTCCCTCTCGGATCGGGTGGGGCGTCCGGCGGTGTACGCGACGTACTTCGCCCTCGGCGCCGGGTTGTACGCGGCCATACCGACGATCGGACGGGCAGGGAACATCGTCGGCTTTGTTGGCGCGTACGTCCTGATCATGAGCATGTACGGCGGCGGGTTTGCGACCATTCCCGCCTACCTGCGCGACCGGTTCGGGGTGCGCCACGTGGGGGCGATCCACGGCCGGCTCCTGACCGCCTGGTCGCTGGCTGGCGTCCTGGGTCCGGTGCTGGTCAACTACCTGCGGGAATACCAGGTGGAGCGCGGGACCGCGCGGGCGGATGCGTACTCGTTCACCATGTACCTCATGGCGATCCTGCTCGTCGTTGGTTTGTGCTGCAACGCGGCGGTAGCGCGGCGACCGCTGGAGCGCGTGGAGGCACCGTGGTGAGTCCTCGCGCTGGGTGGCGGCTCCTCTTCGCCTGGCTCGTGGTCGGGATACCGGCCGCGTGGGGGATCTGGCAGGTGGTGCAGCGTTCGCTCGCCCTGTTCCGGCCGGTCACCCCCGGGTGAGGGGTGTGCGTTGCCGCACACAGCGGGTGAGAGGCATCTTCCCGGCCCGCGGCCGGTTCGTTCCTAGATTTCGCGGACTCGACCCATGGGACTGCTGTTGAGCCAAACGATCATGCGCCTCTTTAGCTGGGGACTGATGTCCTCGTGTGTCGCCGGGTGTGACCACGCGGCCGGGGCGAGCGTGACCGTCATCGACGTCCCGCCGGTGCTTGCGCTCACGGCGTCGGATAGCGTCCTGCAGGCGGCCCCTGGACTCCCCGCCGTCGTGCACATCACGATCCGCTACGATTCGGCCGGGACGGTGAAGGACTCCGCCGCGTTTGGGGTGGATGACACCACGCGGGCGACGCTGGCGTGGGATCCTGTCGGGCGTCGGCTGGAGCTTGGCCGTGCGCGTGCGAACGGGGTCGTCACCGTGCAGGCGACCCGCGGGCCGACCCAGGGGAGCGTGGCGGTGCGGGTTGCGGCGCCCGTCACCCCGGACACGACCGAACAACCGCCTGCGGGGATCCAGGCCCCGGCGTTGCCCCAGCGGCAGCCGGCCTGGCCTGCGGACCTCGCGGCGAGGCCGTGCACCGTCCGTCCAACGTCGGCGAGCGCGCTCCAGACCGCCCTGAACGAGCCCGGCTCACGCGTGATTTGCCTGCCGATGGGAGCGGTCCTGAGTGGCAACTGGCATGTGAATGGGCGGCGCAGCGGGGATACCAGCTGGAGCGTCCTCCGCGCCGACACGACGATGACGCGTGGCGTGCGCTTGCGGGGTGGGGAACGGCTGCCGCGACTGGTGGCCGCGCAGGTGAACCAGAGTGTCGTGCAGTTCCACCGCGGGGCGGATCGCTGGCTGGTGCAGGGGATCGAGTTCACGACGGACAGCGCCCTCGCCCAGGGGCCCATGTCGCATGTCTTCGTTGGGGAGTTTGTCGGTGAGCGGACCGTCGCCGAGCTGCCGCATGACGTCCACTTCTCCCACGTGCACTTCAAGGGCTGGCTGCACCAGAACGTGCGCCGCGGGGCGGTGCTCAACGGAGTGGGACATGTGGTGCGCGACTCGTGGTGCACCGAGATCCACGAGCGCAACTCGGACAGCCAGTGCCTGATCAGCTGGAACGGTCCCGGACCCTTCCTGTTCGAGAACAACCTGCTGGAAGCCGCCAGCGAGAACATCATGTTTGGCGGCGCGGATCCGGCAATCCCGGGGCTCGTGCCCTGTGACATCACCGTGCGTGGGAACCTGATTCGCAAGCCGGTGGAATGGCGCAGCATCGGGACGCCCACGAAGAGCGGGAGCTACCTGGTGAAGCTCCTGTACGAGAGCAAGAATGCCTGCCGGGTGCTCATCGAGGGGAACCGGCTCGATGGCTCGTGGCTCGATGGGCAGACGGGCTATGCGATCGGCCTCAAGTCCGTCAACCAGGAGGGGCGCTGCTCCTGGTGCCGGGTCACCGATGTCACCATCCGTGGGAACACCATCGTGAACGTGGGGGCCGGGTTCGGCCTGGCCGGTGCCCCCGAGCGCTTTCCGGTGGACACTCCCCTGTCGCGCATCCTCGTCACGGGCAACTGGATCGACAGCCTCAACATCGCACCCTACAACGGGGATGCGCGGGCGATCCTCCTGCTGGCCAAGGCGCGCGACATCCAGTTCGTGCGCAACACGTGGGCGCGCGGCAACTACTCGCGTGAGGCCATCATCATGGGGCTCGATGGCGGGAACTGGCCGGCCGTGAGCGGGTTCCGCTTTGACGAGAACATCCTGCCCATCGGGACCTACGGCGTGGGGGCGACGGCCGCGGGGGAAGGGGAGCGTGCGTTGCGCGCGGCCGTGCAGGGGACGTGGAGCTTTGCGCGCAACGTGTTCATCGGGGCGCAGCGGGCCAACTATCCGCAGGGTACGCGCTGGGTCCCGTCGCTGGCCGAGGCGTTGTCCAGCGGGGCCGGTGTGCCGCGCCCCCCGGTTCCCTGAGCGTCGAGCCCGGGCGCGATGCGGGTCCCGTATGGGGCGGGACAGTCGTCAATGGGCCCTGCAGGGATCGAACCTGCGACCGTCGGATTATGAGTCCGCTGCTCTAACCGGCTGAGCTAAGGGCCCGCGCCACCAAAGCTATCATCCCGGCGCGTGCGGGTCGACGCGTGCCTGGTGGGCCGCGGCCTCG
>JAEUJL010000694.1 GCA_016794835.1 Gemmatimonadota bacterium
GCTGCAACGCGACCGTCGCGTCGCGCTGGTCGTCGTCGACTGCATGCGGCTGGACCAATGGCGGGTGCTCGAGCCGGTGATCAACGCGATGTTCGAGGTGGAGACGACGCACTACTACGCGGTGCTCCCCACGGCGACCCCCTATGCCCGCAATGCGCTGTTTGCCGGGCTCTTCCCGGGGGAGATCGCCGCGCGACTGCCCGACTGGTGGGGGGAGCGCGACGACGAGTCGCTCAACGCGCATGAGCGGGAGCTGCTCGAGGCCCAGCTGGTGGAGCTCAAGGTCCAGGCCTCCGTGCGGTACCAGAAGATCTCCACCCCCGGCGATTCGGACGACCTCGAGCGCCACCTCACCACGGCGATCGGGGGTGAGGGGATCAGCGCCTTCGTCTTCAACTTCGTGGACCTCCTCACGCACGGGCGGTCGGAGTCGGCGATCCTGTACGAGGTGGCGCGGGACGAGGTCGCGCTCCGTGCGTTGACCTTGCAGTGGTTCCAGCGGTCGGCGCTCTACGCGCTGCTCCGCGAGGCGGCCCGCAAGAAGGTCACCGTCGTGTTGACCAGCGACCACGGCTCGATTCACTGCACGACGCCGGCGACGGTCTTTGCCCGGCGGGACGCCACGCACAACCTGCGGTACAAGTTCGGCGAGGACCTGCGGGCCGAGCGTCCGGAATACGCCCTCCAGTTCACCAAGGAGGACATGTTGCGCCTCCCGCGGCGCGGCATGGGGGCGAACACCCTCCTGGCGGTGGGGAACACCTTCTTCGTCTACCCGACGAAGTTGCGCGAATACCAGGGGCGGTACCGGGGCTCGTTCCTGCACGGCGGGGTGACGCCGGAGGAGTGCATCGTGCCGCTGGCGCTCCTGACGCCGCGGTAGCGCGCGGCGTCGCGACCATGCTGCGTCGGCTCCTTCCCTTCCTTCGTCCGCACGCCTGGCGCATGGCGGTGACGGTGGCGTGCAACCTGGGCGCCGCGGTCCTCGACGTCTTCTCGCTGACGCTCCTGATCCCCTTCCTCGACCTGCTGTTCGGCCAGCAGGCGACGGGGCGGGCCGTGAGCGACCGGCTGCAACCGCTGTTTGACCGCGTCCTCGTGGCCGGCGACACGATGGGGTCGCTGCGGAACATCATCGTCGTGATCCTGGCGGCGGTCGTCGCGAAGAATGCCCTGGTGTGGGTGAGTGGACAGGTGGGGGCGAGCCTGCAGGAATACATCACGCGCGACCTCCGGCACGCGCTCTATGCGCACCTGCAGCGCCTGCCGTTGAGCTGGTTCACGCGCACGCGCGCCGGGCAGGTGCTCGCCCGGCTGCTCACCGACACGCAGACCACCAAGCAGGTGATCACCGAGGCGGTGACCCGGTCGATCCAGAGCGGGGCCACGATCCTGGTGTCGCTCACGTGGCTCTTCGCCACCTCCTGGCGGCTCTCACTCCTCGCCCTGGTCGTGGCCCCCATCCTCATCGGCCTGCTGCAGCCGCTCCTGCGCAAGCTGCGCAAGGGACACGGGCGCCTGGGGAACCAGTACGGCGACCTGACGAGCACGGCGCAGGAGGCGATCAGTGGGATCCGCCTGGTGAAGGCGGCCGGAGCGGAGGCGTTCGAGGTCGACCGGTTCACCGCGGCGAGCGGTCGCTATGCGAGCGGCATGGTCCGGGTGGCACGGCTGACCAACACGGCGCAGCCGATCACCGAGACCCTCGCCACGGCGATCGCGATGGTGATCCTCTGGGTCGGGGCGCAGCAGGTCCAGGCCGGCGTGCTGGACGCGTCGGCGCTCATCGCGTTCCTCGTCATCGTCATGCGCATGCTGCAGCCGCTCAAGCAGCTGTCGCAGGTGCAGGCGATGGCCCAGCAGTCCCTCGCGGCGGCCGCCCGCGTGTTCGAGGTCATTGACCACCCGGTGGAGCAGGACACGGGGCGCACGGAGGTCACGACGTTCCAGGGCGAGATCGTCTTTGACCGCGTGGGCTTTGCCTACGAGGATGCCCCGGTCCTGCAGGACATCTCGTTCACGGCACGACGCGGGGACCTGGTGGCCCTGGTGGGGCCGAGCGGCGCCGGCAAGAGCACCCTGGTGGACCTGATCCCGCGCTTCCATGAGGTGGGGAGTGGCCGCATCCTGCTGGACGGCGTGGACACCCGCGCGCTGACCTTGCGGTCGTTGCGTGCACTCACCGGCATCGTGTCGCAGGACACCGTGCTGTTCAACGATACGGTGCGCAACAACATCGCGTATGCCGCCCCGGGCCGCTTTACCGATGCGCAAGTGGAGGCCGCGGCACGGGCCGCCAATGCGCACGAGTTCATCCAGGCCCTGCCCGAGGGGTATGCCACCGTCCTCGGCGAGCGCGGGACGCGACTCTCCGGCGGCCAGCGCCAACGCCTCGCGATTGCGCGCGCCCTGCTGTCCGACCCGCCGATCCTGATCCTCGACGAGGCCACCTCGGCGCTCGACACGGAGTCCGAGCGCCAGGTCCAGGAAGCGATCGACCGCCTGCTCGCCGGCCGCACCGTGTTTGTCATTGCGCATCGTTTGTCCACGGTGACCCATGCGTCGCGGATCCTCGTCCTCGAGGGCGGGCGGATCGTGGAGGAGGGGACGCACGCGGAACTGGTGGGGCGCACGGGGGGCACGTACCGCCGCCTGCATGACCTGCAGTTCGCCGCCACCGCGGCGCCCGGCTGACGATGCGCCTCCTGTTCGTCCATGCGGCGATGGGGTGGTCCGGGCCGGCACGCGTGCTGGCCACGGTGGCCCATGCGTTGGCTTCGCGCGGGCATGAGACGGCCGTGGCGTCCCCGGACGGCAGCGCGATGGCGCGCCTGGTCACCCGTTCTGCCGCGCGGCCCTTTGCGTTGGGCGCCGAGCGACGCGCCCGGGCCGATGCCGCCCGGTTGCGCGAGATCATCGAGGAGCACCACAGCGACACGGTCTTCGTGCATGCCGAGGGTGAGCACCTGATGGCGGCACAGGCGCTGCGCAAGGTCGGACGCGGCGCCCTGGTCCGGCGCATTGGCGCGGGCGGCACGCTCGAGGTGACCCCGCGGACGCTGCGGGCGGAGCGGTGGTGGCCGACGCGGTACCTCTACACGAGCGAAGCGCCTCCCGCGGCCGCCACCCGGTCCGGGCTCCCGGCCGCCGTGCGGGTGGAGCTGGGCGTGGAGGTCCCGGAGGAGGCGGCCCCGCCCGTGCGTGATCCCTATGCGGTGGTGGCGTGCATCGCCGCCAGCGAGGCGATCCGTCGCGCGACGCAGGTGGTGCGTGCCGTGGCCATGCTCGCACAACGCCACAGCCAGCTCCGGCTGCGGGTAATTGGGTCCGCCGCCGCGGATCCCGACCTGCACGTGCTCGCGACCGCCCTGGGACTCGCGGGGCGCGTCGAGTGGTACCCGCAGGGATCGCGCGCGGTCGACGTGCTGGATGGGGTCAGTGCCGGATGGGTCGTGGCGGATGGTGACGACGCGGCACTAGGCGTGCTGCATCTCATGGCACATGGCATCGTGCCGCTCGCCGAGCGCACCCCGGTGACCGCGCGCTACCTCACGGACGGCATCCACGGGGTGCTGCTCTCGAGCCTGCATCCCCCGACGATGGCGGCGGAGACAACGGTCCTGCTCGCGGATGCGCCGCGGCGCGCGACGATGGGTGGGGCGGGGCGGGCGCGCGTCGAGCGGGAGTTCCAGTTGCGCGAGATGTTGGCGGGCTTTGAGGGAGCGGCGCGTGCGTCCCGCGACGCGGCCCGGGCGCGCACATGAGCGCGGCACCGGTGGCGGTGACCGTGGTGATCGCCGCGCGGAATGAAGCCGACGAGATTGCGGCGTGCGTGGCGAGCGTGTCGTGGGCGGAGGAGGTGCTGGTGGTCGAGAACGACTCCACCGATGCGACCGTGGAGCGCGCGCGCGCCGCGGGCGCGACGGTCTTCAGCCATCCCTTCACCACCATCGGGGCGCAGCGCAACGCCGCCATCGCCCGGGCACGGCACCCGTGGATCCTCGTGCTCGATGCGGACGAGCGTGCGACCCCCGAGGTCGGGGAGGCGGTGCGCCAGGCCATCGCGCAGGGTGAACCCCGCGCCTGGCGGGTCCGCCGGCGCAACCTGTTCCTCGGCCGCGAGATCCGGCACGGCGGGTGGGAGAAGGACCGGCCCGTGCGGCTCTTTCGCCGTGAGTTGAGGTATGACGAACGGCCCGTGCACGAGCATGTCGTGGTGGACGGGGCGGTGGGGGTCTTGTCGGCGCCGTTGCTGCACGAGCCCTACGCGACCCTCGGCGAGTACTTCGAGAAGCTGCAGCGCTACTCGGGATGGTGGGCCACACAGCAACATGCGCGCGGGCGCCGTGCGCGACTCCTGGACATCGTCGTGCGACCGCCGTTGCGCTTCGTGACGATGTGGCTCGTGCGCCAGGGGTGGCGGGACGGGGCGCATGGGACCGTGATCGCCGCGTTGGGGGCGATGAGCGTGGCGGCAAAGTACGCGCAGCTGTGGGCCCTCGACCGCAAGGCGCGATGAGGCAGCACCTGTTCGTCACGCAGGACTACGCACCGGACCACGGGGGGATGGCGCGTCGCCATGTGGAACTCTGTCGGCGCTTTCCCCACGACGCCACCCTGGTATCCACGGTGGCGTCGCCCGCGGCGGCGCCGTTCGACGCGCAGGAACCGTACGCGATCGTTCGCGAGCGCTTCACCTTTGCCCAGGCGAAGGTGTTCACGAACCAGCTCCGGTGGGCGGCACACCTCGTCGGCGTGGTCGACCGGGGCGTCGGCGTCGTGCACCTCGGGAACATCCGGCCGTGCGGGTACGCC
>JAEUJL010000731.1 GCA_016794835.1 Gemmatimonadota bacterium
CTGGTGCGGTCCGTGCAAGATGATGGCGCCGGCGGTGGATGAGTTGGCGGCGAAGAACGTGGGGAAGGCGCTGGTCGCCAAGCTCAACACGGACCACGCGCCCGCCACGAGCCAGTCGTTCGAGATTCGCGGGATCCCGACGGTGATCGTGTTCAAGGGTGGACAGGAGGTGGCGCGGCAGAGCGGCGCCATGCCGCTCGCCGCGCTGCAGGGCCTCCTGGACCAGGCCGGGAGCTAACGGTCCACCGCCCCGCGCCGGCGCGGCGCCGGGGGCTACCGCCAGCCTAACGCGGGCGCCACGTGCGTGAGGATCGCCTCGATCACGTGCGCGTTGTACTCCACGCCCAGCGTGTTGGGGACCGTGAGCAGCAGGGTGTCGGCCTCGGCGATGGCTTCGTCCTGTTTCAACGCATCAACGAGCACGTCGGGCTCGTCGGCGTACGACCGCCCGAACACCGCGCGCATGTTGTCGATGAAGCCCACATGGTCGCCGCGCCGGTCGCCCCCGAAGTACATCCGATCCCGGTCATCCATCAGGGCGAAGATGGAACGGGAGACCGACACCCGCGGCTCCCGCGAATGTCCCGCCTCTTTCCAGGCCTGCCGGAAGAGACGGATCTGGTGCGCCTGCTGGACGTGAAATGGCTCGCCCGACTCGTCGGCCTTGAGGGTCGAGCTTTGCAGGTTCATCCCGTGCTGCGCGGCCCAGACGGCGGTCGCATTCGATGCGGAGCCCCACCAGATGCGGTCACGCAACCCGGGGGAATGCGGCTCCAGCCGGAGCAGCCCCGGGGGGTTGGGGAACATCGGCTGCGGATTGGGTTCGGCGAAGCCGTCGCCCTTCAACAGTTCCAGGAACAGCTCCGCATGGCTGCGACCCATGTCCGCGTCGGTCGTGCCCTCCGCCGGCGCGTACCCGAAGTGACGCCACCCCTCGATCACCTGTTCGGGAGAGCCGCGGCTGATGCCGAGCTGCAGGCGGCCGTTGCTGATCAGGTCGGCTGCGCCGGCGTTCTCGACCATGTAGAACGGGTTCTCGTAGCGCATGTCGATCACGCCCGTGCCGATCTCGATGCGCGACGTTTTCGCCCCAACGGCCGCGAGGAGCGGGAACGGAGAGCCGAGCTGCCGCGCGAAGTGGTGCACCCGGAAGTACGCCCCGTCCGCGCCAAGCGCCTCGGCAGCCACGGCCAGCTCAATCGATTGCTGCAGGACGTCGCGCGCGGTCTTCACCGCCGAGTGCGGCGACGACATCCAGTGTCCGAAGGACAGGAATCCGATCTTCTTCACGGGCGCATGCCAGGGAGTCGGTGGAACCTTGAGCCGCGCTTGCCGCGGCGGGCCAGGCGAGGAAGGTAACCCGTCAGGCCGCGGCCCCCAGATCTGTCGCGCGCGCACCCCTCCATGACGGTGCGCGATGAGAGCCGACCGGCTCCGCCGACGCACTTCCGTTCCCGGATGCCATCCCCCGCAGCGCCGCACCCACAGGTAGCTTTCTGCGCACGAACCCCGACCCATACGCGCGAGGGCCTCCATGACCGACCGCCGGAACTTCCTCACCCGCTTCTCGGCCGCCGTCGGCGCCTTCGGCGCCGCCATGGCCGCCACCCCCGACGCGGCGGGCGCGCAGGAGCCCCGCCGATGGCAGGGCGAACGCCACCCGCAGGATGAGTGGCTCGACGCGCTCCCGGGCAAGCACCGCTTCTTCTTCGACTCCTCCACCGCCACC
>JAEUJL010000747.1 GCA_016794835.1 Gemmatimonadota bacterium
CCGCGGGAAGTAGGTCGTGTACACCTCGTTCATCGCGTCCCACTCCCGCATGTCGGCCATCATCACCGTGCACTTCACCACCCGGTCCAGGGAGGACCCCGACTTCGCGAGGACCTCCTTGATGTTCTCCATGGTTTGCCGTGTCTCCGCCTTGATCCCGCCGGGGACCACCGCCCCCTGGGCGTTCGCCGCCGTCCCGATCTGCCCCGCAAGGAAGAGCAGGTTCCCCACCTGCACCGCCGGGCTGAAGGGGCGTGTCGGCTTCCCGTATGGGGTGTGCCACGTGATCCCGTTCTCGGTGGTGCGCGTCTCGGCCGGTGCCGGGGCCCCGGCCGGCGGGGTGGAGGCGCCCGACCGCGCGCAGGACGCCAGGAGGATGCTCAGGAACAGGACGCGCATGACACGAAGAGTGGAGGACACCGCGGGACGGGACGCCACGCGGCCTAACGAGGCCGGAGCCACAACACCTGCTCCGTCTCCCGCTCGACCGCCGCGCGGGAGTACACGAGGGGAAAGTACCGATCGTTGCCCCAGAGTTCGAGCAGGTCCTTGTAGTGGGGACTCCGCGGGTCGGCGGACTGCCCCGGCACGTTCGTCACCACGGACCGATCCCAGTCGGCCAGGTCGATGATCTCGCGGAACGATGCCCCTGACCCCTGCCGGAAGTTCGCGCCGCCGGTTGCATACACCGTGTTCGCGTCGCCCCCACGGGAGACCGCGGGCAGGTCATAGCGCGCACTGAGCGGATGGGTGAACGCCGCGACGTGGACCTCACCCCACCGCCACTTCGCCCGATCCGACCCGAACCGCCGCGTCAGCTCGGCCACCGCATCGTCCAGCGCGCCCACGAGCGCCGAATCGCGCACGGCCCGCGCCACCCGGTCGTCGGCCAGCCAGACTTCCAGCCATTCATATGCCGGACGGCCCGCGACCAGCCGGGCGGCCTCGGGTGCCCCAGCCAGCTCGGACATGATCGCCCGTCGGTAGACCGCCGGTGCCCAGGCGGCAAACACGGTCGGCGCCGCCTGTTCGCGCGACATGCGCAGGTCCCATCCCGCCAGGAGCGTGACTTCGTCACGGGCACTGCGCCCCGTGCGCCCCGCGGCTCCGACAACCTGCGGGACCAGCGCCTCGGCGAGCTTGGAGCGATCGTCGTGCTGGAACCGCTCGAAGTCACCGACGCTGAACGTGCGCGGCGCATCCAGCAGCTCCCGGACGCGGTCAATGCGGTAACGCGTCGCCCATTCGTAGCTGATGGGCGTGCGATACCCGGGGGGCAGGATGTTGTGGTTGGCCGTCGCGATGTAGCCGGCAGGCGGATTGTAGGCCCGTGGGAGCTGCGACCCGGGGACGAAGCCGGACCACTCGTGCGACCCGTCGCCGGGCACCGGGAGCATCCCCGACCAGTGACGCCGGGGCATCAACCCGCCGGCGACCCAGCCGATGTTCCCGTCCACGTCGGCGTAGATCATGTTCTCGCTCGGCATCAACCAGCGCGCCATGGCGGCCTGGAACTGCGGCCAGTTGCGGGCGCGGTCCAGCGACAGCGAGGCGAGGTAGGAGGCGGTGCCCGGTTCGCTGTGCACCGACCGGATGGCGATCGCGCGTCGGCGCGCACTGTCCACGGAGACCACCGGCCCGTGCACCGTGAACCGGAGGGTGACGACCCGCGGGGCTTCGCCCTTCACGCGGATCGTGTCCTGCCATGTGCGGAGGGGGCGCCAGGCGCCGCGGTGGCGATAGCAGCCCAGGCTCCCCGCGGCGGCCGAGGGGCAATCGCCTAACGACTCCACGTAGACATCCTGCTGGTCCATGCCGACCACCGTCAACCCGAAGGCGATGCGATCGTTGTGGCCGATGGCCACGCCGGGCGCAGCCGGCTCGCCCGCGCCAATGACGTTCCAGCCCGGGGCAACAAGGTGCGTGAGGTAGCGAACGGCGGGGTTGGTGATCACCCGGTGCGGGTCATTCGCGAGGATCGGCTTCCCCGTCGTCGTCCGCCGACCGGCCACCACCCAGTTGTTGGATCCCTCGAGGCGGTTGTAGGCGACGTCGGCAAAGGTCGCCCCAAAGCCG
>JAEUJL010000772.1 GCA_016794835.1 Gemmatimonadota bacterium
GTCACGAGCCGCGTGATCGGCGACTCGACGTGCAGCTCAACACCCCGGGCAAACGCCGCACGCGCCAGCATCGCGATGAGGGCATTCCCGTTGGAGAGCCGCGTGCCCCGCGGCCACGAGATGCGATCGCGCAGGAAGCGCGCGAACTGCAGCCCCACCGCGACGGCCGAGCGCCAGTTGGTCGAGATCGTGTAGAACTTCGACAGGTCCTCCCGCCCGATCATCATCCCGCCGAACAGCATGGTCGTCGCCAGCGGCGGACGCAGCTGGGCAAACCGGGGACCCAGGACCCGCCCGTCGAACGGCGACGGGCCAAGACTGCGTCCACCCGCCAGGCTGCCGGGAAGCGGCGGGTGGTAGTCCGGCCACTTGGGGGACAGGGTAAACGACAGCTGCGCGTGGTCTTCGAACCAGGCGAGGATCTCGGCCCCACGCTCGACGTACACCCGCGCGGCGTCGCGCTGCAGGTGATCGCCCGCCTCCGCCTCGAGATACGCGAAAGCGGCCGCTGGGTCGTCCGTGATGCCAGCCGCCCGGGCCTGCCGGCTCCCCGGAATCCAGACCATGCCCGCCGAATGGCAGGTGGAGCCGCCGAAGTACGGCGCCTTCTCGACCATGACGACCTTGAGGCCGGCCGCGGCCGCGGTGACCGCCGCCGAGAAGCCGGCCGCCCCGGCGCCGACGACCAGGAGGTCGCACTCGATGGTGGTGGGTGAAGCACTCATCGCCGCCGTGTCCTTGCGGCATCGTCGCGTGCCGCCTTGAGGTACTTGAAGACGGTGCCGCGCCCGAGGTCCAACACCTTGGCCACATACGGCACCGCGTTGCGTCCCTTGAACGCGCCGCTGGCGTCGAGCGCGAGGATCAGGTCGCGCTTCTGCTCGCGGGTGAGCGAGCCTAACGCGAGATGGTGTGACGCCAGCCAGGCATGCAGGAAGCTGACGATCTTGTCCTGCCAGTCATCGCGGAACAGCCGTTCAGGCTGAGGGACGACGCGCACGCCGTGCACGAGGAGGTCGAGGGTGGCCCGCGCCTGCTCGAACGCCGACATCGCGACGTTGATGCAGAGCACGCCAATAGGCTGGTGCTGGTCGTCCCGGAGCAGGATGCTCGTGGCCCGCATCAGCCCCCCGTCCCAGTTCCGCTTCTCGTACGGGCCGATCACCCCCTCGTCGTCGTCGAACTCGATGTCGTCGAGTGCCGTCGCGTCGCCGATGGCCCGGCGCGAGAGGTTGTTGGCCAGGTGCACGATGGTTTGCGTCTGGAGGTCGTGGACGACCACTTCCGCAAACGGATAGAGCAGGGCCGCTATCCCGTCAGCGAGCGGGACGGAGCGGGCAAGCAGGCGCCGCCGGGCGGCGGCATCGGTGCGCTGGACGCGAGGCAATGGGCGGAGAACCGTGGACTCTGGAGTCTATTATGGACTCCAGAGTCTCCCCCCGCCAGTAGCGCCCCTACTGCTTGCTCCCCCGGCCGCCGCCGGTGATGAAGCCATCCAGCCCGGTGTTGATCCCGAACGCTTCGCCAGCGACCATCACGCCGAGCACCGTCAGTCCCGCCACGATCCAGCTCCGCTTCTTGTCGATGCGCCGCTCAGAGACGGCCGCGGCGTACTCGCGGAGGACGTCGGCCGTCTCCCCCTTCCACAGGGTCTCCATCCCTCCGCGAGCGCTCGTGGAGGACACCGAGAGCCGGAATGCCGTCGGTGTTACGTCGACCAGTCGCCCCGACACGGAGTTGACCTGCGCGCCCAGCAGGGGCGCCAGTTCCAGTGAACCGCGCGGCGTCAGGACGACGACGACCTCGCGGCCCGGGACGGTCGCGGACGGCTCGATGGGCACCGACCGATAGCAGCCCACCGCGGCGAGCAGCGTGGTCGACAGGATCAGCCTCTTCATGGACGGAGCAACGCGCATATCGGGGAGTGGGTGGCTGGTTCAACCTAACCCAGCAGATCCGGGGAAGGCACCGAAAAAAAACAACGCGTGCCCGACGGAAATGACCGTCGGGCACGCGCATGACACCACAGACTGCTCCTGCCCTTACTTCTGCCCGCGGCAGGCGGTCCCGTCCACCGACGTGGCGTTGGCCGGGTCGTTCGCATTCCGGCGTGGCTGCGAGCCCACGGCCGGGATGTTCGGGTTGGACGTGCGCTCGGCCACGGGGTAGGTAAACCGGGCCGGGATCCCGGCCGCCGACGAGTTGTTCGCCGGGGTCAGGTTCGGATAGCAGGTCCGCTTGTAGTCCGCCATGACTTCCGTGCTCTGGAAGATGGCGATGTACTTCTCTTCCATGATCTGCTTGAGGAGGGCCGGGCCGGTGAGGGCCGTCAGGGCCGTCATCCCCGCATCCGTGCGGAGCGCATTCATCGCGGTCCGCGCCAGCGTCTCATTGCCACCGCGATACGCGGCTTCGGCGATGATCCCTTGCGTTTCCTCCCAGGTCACCAGCGGCTGGGCGAAATCCGGGGTGAGCCGGGTGTCGCTCAGGTTGGAGTGCAGCTCCGGATCAAGGCCCTGACCCGGCGCCGCGCCGCCGTACTCCCCGTTGTCGTTCAGCGCGAAGTACTCGGGGATGCGCGGGTCATTGCGCTGCTTCATCAGGTCCACCAGGAACTTGCCGGGGCGGATGTAGCTGTCCCGGTCGCGGGCGATGAACTGCCACCAGATGTTCTCCTCGCCCGACGAGCTGCTGTGATACTCGGTGAGGTTTCCGGCCTTCGACGAGATCCCCTGCTGGGCCTGCGCCAGAGCGAGGGCGTAAGCCCCGCTGTTGGTCTCGGCCGTGTGCATGTAGAACCGCGCCTTCAGCGTCCGGGCGACGCGAATCCACGGAGCCGGATCGCCGCCGAACGAGAGGTCGAGGTTGCCCACCGAGCCGCGGTTCGCCTGCAGGTCGGCAATCGCGCCGTCGAGCAGGGTCTGGAGCGCGGCGTACACCGCAACCTGGTCGTCCAACTTCGGCGTGGGGAACTTCGCCGGGTCAGCCGCCTGGCTGTACGGGATGGCGCCGTAGTTCGAGGTGAGGAAGCCGATGAGCATGGCTTCCCAGACCTTGGCGATGCCGAGCATGGTGCGGTTTCCCGCTGTCGTTGCATCCGCCTGGATGGCGCGGATGTCCGGCAAGCCACCGCCCGTGAAGGCGGCGGTGAACTCACCGAAATTCCCCTCGGTCACGGAGTACTGGTCGTACCCGATGTACTGCCGGTCCGTCCCGGCCATCTGCTGCGTCCACATCGCGAGCACGCGCGCCGCGTGGCCGTTGAGGACGTAGTAGGAGTTCACCTGCATCGCCGTGAAGAGCTGCGATGCCTGCGCACTGGTGGCACGGTTCGGATCCGAGTCGAGCTTGTCGCCCGACAGGAAATCGCTGCATGCGCCGGTGGCCACGAGGGCCGTTGCCGCGCACGCCTTGAGATATCGGTTCATGGGATGGATGATCTCTGGAGTTAGCGCTTGAGGCCGACGGTCAGGACGAAGGAACGCGCCTGCGGGTTGTTGAAGTACTCGTTGCCGCGGGCCGCCGTGGCACCACCCAGGTTGGACTCGGGGTCGATACCGGTGTAGTCCGTGCTCAGCCACAGGTTACGACCGGAGACCCGGAGGTCCAGGGCGGAGAAGCCGGAGCGCTTGACGAAGTCGTTGGTGAAGGTGTACGACGCCGACACTTCGCGGAGGCGCATGAAGCCCGCGTCCTCGACGAACTGCGATGCCGGGCCGACGAAGCCGGAGCCGAGGTTCTGGAACCAGGAGCCCTGGTCGAGCACCACCGCCTTGCCGGCGCCCGGACCGAAGGTCGCCCCGGGGAGCCAGTCCTTGCCGAACGTGCGCGACTGGCCACGGATCTCGGTGTCCTTGTGCGCACCGAAGTTGTAGAGCGCGCCCTTGGTGCCGTTCCACATCTGGCCGCCGTCACGGATGTCCAGCAGCGCCGACAGCTGAAGCTTCTTCCACAGGGTCACGTTGGACGTGAGGCCGGCGGTCCAGTTCGGCTGCGGGTTGCCGACCACGCGCTGGGTCGGGTCGAAGATCGGGAAGCCATCCGCCCCGATGTACATCGCCCCTTCCTTGGCGCCGGCCGTCTTGCAGGCCGCATTGATGTCGACGCCCTCGACCACGTTCTCCGTCTCCGCAAAGCGGCAACGGGCGAAGTCCCAGTCGAGGATGATGCCGTGCGAGTACCCCTGCTTGATGCCGCTGACGAAGCCGCCGCCGAGGAAGAACTGGTCCGCCCCGCGAAGGTCGGTGACCAGGTTGCGGTTGCGCGCCCAGAGCGCCCCAACCGACCAATCCAGGTTCGGCGAGTTGATCGGGCGGAAGTTCAGGTTGACTTCCAGACCCTTGTTCTGGATCTCCGCCGCGTTCTGGACCTGGTTGAGGAACCCGGTCGAGGGCGGGACGGGGAGCTGCAGGATGACGTCCGTGGACTTGGCGTCGTAGTACGTCACGCCAAGGTCAACGCGCGAATCAAAGAACGCGGCGTCGATACCGAACTCGGTCTCGGCGTTGCGCTCCGGCTTCAGGTTGTCCTGGCCCTTGGTCGCCGAGAGGAAGATACCGGCGTTGCCGGCCTGGGCGACGTTCAAGCCGTTCGTCCAGCCGTCACCAAACGTGCCCACCGCGTACCCCGAGAAGACCTGGTAGGCCCCCGGCTCGCGACCCGTCTGCCCGTAGGCAGCGCGCAGCTTGGCGTAGGAGAGGATGCCCTGGCCCGCCTCGATACCGAGGGTGCGGGAGAGTTCCCACGCCACCTGGCCCTTGGGGAAGTAGTTGCGGCGCACGCTCTTGCCGAACGTCGAGGAGGCGTCGCTGCGCACACCCGCCGTCACGAAGAGCTGGTTCCACATGTCGAACTTGGCCTCACCGAAGTACGACTCGAGGCGCACGAGCGACTCGAAGTCCAGCGGGAGGAGGTTCGACGAGATCGTGTTGGACAGCTGGAAGAGGTCCGGCGAGATGAAGCCACGCCCGCGCGCCTGCAGCTGCTTGTACGACCGGCTGTTGAGGTTCTGCCCGACCGTCACCGAGCTGTTCAGCCACGGGAGGACCTGCTTCTCCGCCGTCGCGATCAGGTTGTGGTCGACCGAGAAGATCGTGTAGTTACCGCGATCGATCGTGCCCGTCGGGTCCGTCGAGTTCGACGGCGGCAGCCCTTCGATACGCGCATCGGAGCTGTAGTCGGCGCCGAGGGTGTACTTGAGGGTCAGCCAGTTGAACGGCAGGTAGTCAAGGTTGATGTTACCGAACGAACGCCCGACGACGCTGGTGTTCTCCATCTCGTTGACGATGAAGAACGGGTTGTCGTAGGTACGGGACTCGTAGCCCGACGTCGCGGCGGGCCGCGGGAAGCGATACGCGCGATGCAGGCCGCTCAACGAATCCTTGTACGGCCGGTTGTCGTATTCCGGCGAGGTACGCAGCGCCGCGAGCAGCAGGCCGGACAGGTTCGATCCCTTCTGGATGAACGAGCCGTTGGAGCTCGAGTAGTTGACGCTCGCGCCCACGCGGAGCTTGGAGTTCACCTCGAGGTTCCCCTTCACCAGCGCGGTCGAGCGGCGATAGCGATCGTTGTCCGCGATGATGATGCCCTGATTGTCCATGTAGCCGCCGGACACGTAGAACGACGTGCGATCGGTGCCGCCGGAGACCGAGAGTGAGTTGTCAGAGACGCGACCGGTCTCGAACATCTCCATGAAGTGGTTGTAGACCGGGGTGCCGGGCGCGAGCTTCGGGCCGAACGAGGCGCCGGTGAGCCGGCAGTCCTCGGTGCGGCAGACCGCCGCCACGCCACCGTTCCCCTGACCGTACATCGTCTGGAGCGGATAGTCGCGGTTGACTTCGTCCTGCGAGTACGTGGAGCGGAAGTTCCACTGCACCTGGCCGTTGCGGCCACGCTTGGTCGTGATGAGCACGACGCCGGAGCCGGCGCGCGCGCCGTAGATCGCGGCAGCGGCCGCGCCCTTGAGGATTTCGACCGACTCCACGTCCGCCGGATTCAAGTCCATCATCCGGTTCGGGGCCGTGGTGCCAGCGGTCGAGAAGGTCGTCACCAGGGTCGAGTTGTCGACGGGGACGCCGTCAACGACGAACAGCGGCTGGGACGTGCCCTCGATCGACTTCTGCCCGCGGATCTGGATGAACGAGGAAGCACCCGGCTCGCCCGACGACGACGAGACCGTCACCCCGGGCGCCTTGGCGGCCAGGGCCTGCACCACGTTCACCTCGTTGGACTTGACGATGTCCTCGGCCTTGACCGACGAGATCGTCGCGCCGAGGCGCTCGGTCGAGCTCTGCGTGCCGGCGCCCGTCACCACCACCTCGCCGAGGCGCAGCGGGTTGGCTTCCAGGGTGAAGTTCTGCGTCACGTTCCCACGGAGGGTGATCGTGACCAGCTGGCCCTTGTAGCCGATGGCCCGAACACCGAGCCGCGCCGACTGACCCTGCACGCGGGCCCCGGGGACCGCGAGCGAGTACTGGCCATCATCGCGGGTCTGGGTCCCGAGACCCATCCCTTCGATGTAGACACTGGCAAATGCGAGAGGGGCTCCAGCCTCATTCGTCACCCGCCCCGTGATCGTGGCGCCTTCCTGCGCGCCCGCCACGAGTGGTACGAAGAGCGCCAGGGCCGCGCCGATCAGACGAGACCATCGCTTCATACCTTCCTGCCTCCTGTGAGTCCTGCGTGGGGTTCGGGGGACCCGGGAAACCGATCCCAAGGGGACACCTCCCGGGCACGCTCGCGGCGACGGTCCGCCAGAAAGGCCGAATTCCGGGTCGTCCGAGCGTAGGCAAGACTACGGCCGTCCCGCGCGGTCGTCAACAAAATGTGACGAATCTTCGGCGCGGAACGGTTGACAAGGAGCCGCATGCACGGGCGCGCATGATAATGCAGCGCCCGTGGGGGGATTTCCCTACTTGCTGAAGTCGACCTTCGGGGCCTCACCTGTCGCGGCCGAGCTCGCCTCGAAGTACTCCCGCGCCTTGGACCCGATCACCTTCGCCGTCAGCACCTGCGGGAACCGGCGGATGTAGGCGTTGTACTCCTCGACCATCGCGTTGTAGTCCTTCCGGGCGGTGGCGATGCGGTTCTCGGTCCCCGTGAGCTCGTCCTGCAGGCGCAGGAACGCCTGGTCCGACTTGATCTGCGGATACGCCTCGACCGCGATGTTCAGCCCGCGCACCGCCGTTGTCAGCTGATCGTTAGCTGACGCCATCTCCTTGAGGTCGCCCTTCTCCAGGGCGCTGGTGAGCCCGGACCGCGCCCGCGCGACCTGGGTGAAGACCTCCAGCTCCTGCTTGGCCTGGCCCTTCACCGTCTCGACCAGGTTGCCAATCAGGTCAACTCGGCGCTGCAGCTGCACCTGGATATCCTGGTTGGCACGCGCCGCGCGTTCGTCGTAGGACTGGATCGTGTTGTACCCGCACCCGCCGAGCACCAGCGGCGCGAGAAGGAGGAAGTGTCGAATGCGCATGAGAGTCGGGGGGCTAAAGGGAGAGACGCAGGACGAAGGACGCAGGACGCAGGACGCGGAACTACACCAGCACACCAGCTACAATCAAACCAGCAGCGGACACGAACTACCCCACCACCCTCGCATCGATGTACGACGCCAGGGCACCCACCGTGATGAGATACCGCTCCAGCACCACCGGCACCTCGGCCTTTGTCATCGGTTCCTTGGCCCGCAGGTGACGCACGATCCGGAGCACCGGCGCCAGGTCAACACCCGACCGCTCCGCCGCCCGCGCACACGCCGCCTCCGAATCCGCGGCAGGCTCCTCACCAAGCAGCCGAAGCATCGCGCGCACCAGCACCATCATCGTGCTCACCGAGCGCTCCAGCAGGTCCTGCTGCGCGGCCACATCCCCGCCCGTCGCGAGCACGGCATGACGGAGCCGCAACAGCTTGCTCATCGCCTCGTGCTCGAGCTGGAGCCGGAAGTCCTTCATGTCGACCCGCACACCGTCCAGCGGCAGCGTCCCCGCCAGCACCTTGTGATGCGCGAGAATGTCGGCGTACTCCATCGGGAAGATGTCCGCGCTCCCCAGCCACTCGACGCGCGTGAGGGTCAGCGGTGGCGGATTCCCCGCCTCCCGCCAGGCCTGCGCCACCGGGGCTTCCTTCCGCAGCTGCTCCATCCCGAGGCGCTCCACCACCACCAGCACGTTCAGGTCGGAGTGCTTCTCGATATGCTC
>JAEUJL010000789.1 GCA_016794835.1 Gemmatimonadota bacterium
TGCAGCAGGGCCAGGAGCGTGCTCGCCACCTCGTCCGGCGTTCGCGCCGGGTCTGTCCCCATGCGCCACGACGCGTGCAGCGACTCGCCGTCGAACAGGCCGACGGTCGTTTCCGTATTCCCAACGTCAAAGACGAGTAGCATCGCCTGACTCCTCGGCAAGCACGAGTGAACCCGATGTGCAACGCATGGGACCGGCCGCGCCATCCACGATGAGGCTTCCGTCCTCATCCACCCCGCGCACCACCCCCCGCGCGGGCATCACGACGGCGCGCCCGGCCGCCCAGTCGCGCCGCCGCCAGTCACTCCGCTCGGCCTCGGTCAGCCCACCATGGGCCGCCGCCGCCGCCCGGAACGCCGGCACCAGCGCCTCCAGAATCTCCACTCGCGAGCCGTCGAAATCGAGCGCAGCAGAGCCCGGCCACGGACGCTCGCGCACGTTCAGCCCGAATCCGATCACGACCCAGTCCGGGGTCACCCCGTGCCACCGCGCCTCCACGAGGATCCCGCCCACTTTCGCCTCTGATCGCATCAGGTCGTTGGGCCACTTGACCAGGAGGTCCGGCGCATGTTGAACCAACACCCGCGCGGCATGGAGCCCCAGTCGCAGGCTCAGCACGCCGATCGCCGCCGGATCGTCCGGGCGCTCGATCAGGCTCATCGCGATCGTCCCGCCGGCCGCACTCTGCCATCCGTGCCCGCCCCTCCCACGGCCATGCTGCTGCTGCTCGGCAATCACGAGGGTGCCGGCCACAGCGCCGTCGGCGGCAAGTTCGTGCGCCACGTCCATCGTGCTCCCCACCTCGGAGAACAGGAGCACCGACGGCACCCCGCAACGGCGGGCGACCTCCCCCGCGGAGGCCCCATCGTAGCCGCTGGCCGGCACGCGACCTAACGGCGCATCCACCAGAGCACCAGGACGAGCACGCCCGCGACCCATCGATAGGCGGCGAATACCCCGTAGCTGCGCTTGCTCACATAACGCAGCAGGACCGCGATGGCCACGCCGCTCGACACCCCGGCGGCCAGCACCCCCACGACGAGTGGGGCGGTCACGCCACCGACCATCGCCTCCGGCGCCTTGTGCACGACGGCGGCCAGGGTGATCGGGAAGCTCAGCAGGAACGAGAAGGTCGCGGCGCTCGACCGATCGAATCCGAGGGCGCGCGCCGCGGTGATGGTGCTCCCGGAGCGCGACACCCCGGGGATCAGCGCACAGGCCTGGGCCAATCCCACCAGCCCGGCGTCGCGCCAGGTCATCGCCTTCAGCGGGCGCGCGGATCGAATCGACCGGTCCGCCCACCAGAGCAGCGTGCCCAGCACGATGAGGGCGATGGCGATCGACACCGGGTGCCGCAAGGTGTGCTCCGCGAGGTCGCCTAACGCGAGCCCGGCGATCCCGGCCGGGATCGTCGCCAGCAGGACAAACATGGCGCGGCGCTCCGCTTCGTCCTCCACCCGCCGACGTCGCAGGACGCGCAACCCGGCCATCGTCAGCGCTCCCCACTCCTGCCGAAAGTACCACGCCAGGGCCACGAGCGTCCCGAGGTGCAGCGCCACGTCAAAGGCCAGCCCGGGATCCTGCCATCCCATCAGCCATGGGACGAGGGCCAGGTGCGCGCTCGAGCTGATCGGGAGAAACTCGGCGAGGCCCTGCACCAGGCCAAGGACCAACGCTTGCCAGACCGTCACGTGGGGCTCCCGGGGATGATGCGAGGTGGACGCGCCTGCTGCACGGCGTCCACGTACAGCGCTTCGTATTGTGCCACGATCGCGTCCTGGGAAAATCGCTCGCGCGCATCCTGGGCCGCGCGCACGGAGGCCGCGTGCCATCGGCGTTCGTCGCGCAGGAAGTCGATCGCGCCGGCGGCCATGCCCTCGACATCCCCCACGTCGCACAACACCCCCGTCTCCCCGTTCCGCACCACCTCGGGGAGGCCGCCCGCCGCGCACCCGATGACCGGGACGCCGGACGCCAGGGCCTCCAGCGCGCTGAGGCCGAAGGACTCCTTCTCGGACGGCAACAGGAACAGGTCGGCGCTGGCGAGCAGGGGAGCCACGGATTCGATCTTCCCGAGGAAATGCACGTGGTCGGCCACGCCGAGCGTGCGCGCTTCCTCTTCCGCGTCCCCGCGCTCGGGGCCGTCACCCACCATCACCAGGTCCGCGTCCATCGCGGCCCGCACGCGCGCGAAGGTGCGCACGACATCGCGGACGCGCTTGACGGCGCGAAAGTTGGAGATGTGCATGAGGATGCGCCGGCCACCGAGGCGCTCGCGAAGCAGCGGGCTGTACCGCGACCTGTCGTAGACCGTGGGATCGATGAAGTTGTGGATGACCTGGACGTCGCACCCCGCACAGCCAAAGGCGAAGAACGTCTCATCGCGCAGGAACTGCGACACGGCCGTGATGCGATCGGAACGCTCGATCGAGAACTTGATGATCGCGTGGAACGAGCGATCCTGCCCGACGATGGTGATGTCCGTCCCGTGCAGCGTCGTCACCACCACCACGTCATGGCCGTTCGCGCGCAGCATCTCCTTCGCGATCCAGGCCGAGGTG
>JAEUJL010000843.1 GCA_016794835.1 Gemmatimonadota bacterium
TGCCGGGATTCAACCGATGGTGCGGGTCAAAGAGCCCCTTCACCTCGCGCATGACCCCGTACACCTCGGCGCCATGAATGCGCGGGTTGAACTCGCTGCGCACCAGGCCGTCGCCATGCTCACTCGAGTTGTTCCCGCCAAACTCCGTCACCAGCGCCAGCACCGCCTCCGCCACGGCGCGCATGGTCTCGACCTCGGCGGGGCGGCTCAAGTCCATGAACGGGCGCACGTGCATGCACCCCGCCGAGGCGTGGCCGTAGAACCCGGCCTCGAGGTGAAAGTCGCGGAGGAGGGCCGCGAAGCGCTCGCAGTACTCCACCAGGCGCGACGGATCGACGGCCGTGTCCTCCACAAAGGCAATCGAGCGTTTGCCTCCCTGGCCGGCGGCCAGCAGGAGCCCCTGGCCGGACGCACGCAGCTCCCGGAAGCGCTTGAGGGTCGCCGGCGTGTCGGCACGGAGCGCCGCATACCCGTGCCCATGGGCCCGCCACAGGGCGGTGAGACGATCCGCCTGCGCGGACGCCTCGGCGGGGCTCTCCCCATAGAACTCGACGAAGAGCAGCGCGCCCGGGGTCCCGTCGAGGAACGCCACGACATCCCGGTGCATCGGCGAGCGGCGCGAGAGATCGAGGATGAAGTGGTCGACCAGCTCGATGGCGGCGGCATCGCACGCTTGCGCATCGGGAGTTGCCGCGATCGCCTCGGCGACCGACCGGAAGTGCCCGGCCACCGCCACCACGTGCCTGGGCGTTGGCACGAGGCGCACCGTGGCCTCCGTGACCAGGGCCAGCGTGCCCTCGGAGCCAACCACCAGGTTGGCCAGGTTGAACGGGCCGCGATCGGGCAGCATCCGCTCCAGGCGATATCCACCGCTCCGGCGCCAGAAGGCGGGAATGTCACGCCGGATCGCGGCATCATGGCGGGAGATGAGCGCCGGCACCTCGCGATACAGCCGGGATTCGAGCGACGTGCCGCGTGCGCGCGCGGCCACCTCGGTGTCATCGGTCGCGCCGAAGCGTGCCCGGCTCCCATCCGAGAGCACGACGTCCAAGGTCGCGACATGGTCGATGGTCATGCCGTATCGCGCCGACCGCATGCCGCACGAGTTGTTGCCGATCATCCCGCCTAACGTGGCGCGATTGGCCGTGCTGGTGTCCGGGGCAAACATGAGGCCGTGCCGCGCGACCGCGCGGTTCAGGTCATCCTGGACGAGTCCCGGTTGCACGCGCGCGACCTGCTGGGCCACGTCCACCTCGAGGAGGGCGTGCAGGTGACGCGAGAAGTCGAGGACCACGGCCGCGGCGACCGTCTGTCCCGCGAGGGAGGTCCCGGCCCCGCGCGCGAGGACCGGGACCCCCTGTGCCGCGGCGACCTCAACCGCAGCGCTGACGTCGTCGGCGTCCCGCGGAAAGGCGACGGCGAGCGGTTCGATGCGATAGATGCTGGCGTCCGACGCGAACTGCTGGCGAGCCACCTGGTCACCACGAACTTCGCCGCGCAGCGCGCGCCGAAGGGACTCGACCAGGTCGTGGGAATGCACTTTGCGTTGGGTATCCGGGAGCGCCGTTGCTGCGTGGGGCGGAAGGGTGTAGCGTGGGACGACTTGTCGGGAGGGGGGAACGATGGCATTGGAGCCGCAATCACTGCCGTGGGCGTCGGATCGTGCCGTGGTGTTGGTCCACGGGATCGGGAACGCCAAGCCGGGCGACTACCAGGAACTCAAGGCCGGGGTGGAGGCGGC
>JAEUJL010000857.1 GCA_016794835.1 Gemmatimonadota bacterium
CGCACCCAGCCCCGCGCACGGCGGGTCGCGTCGGGGGACATCGCACCGTCATTGACGTCGCGCGGGATTGAGCGATTCGCCGTCAGCGAGGCGGAGTCCGCCGCGATCGAGTCGAAGGCCACGGCGGTCGAGGATATCATCGCCGGCCCGCACGCCGTGGATCGCCGCCAGCTCGCCACCTCGCTCCAGGCGATCGCAGATGGCGTCTCCCCCGACGACGCCGCCGCCCTCCGACGGGCGCTCCGGGACAAGTCCCGATTGGCTCGCCTCGACACGACGAATGCGGACGAGGAACTCGCCCCGGATTGGCGGAACGGGGGCTATCCGTACAAGAACCTGATGTCGCGGAAGGCCTATGAGCGGCAGAAGTACGGGCTGCAGGTGGAACTCCTCAAGCTGCAGGCCTGGGTGAAGGCCACCGGCCAGAAGGTCGTGGTGCTCTTCGAGGGGCGCGACGCCGCCGGCAAGGGGGGCACGATCAAGCGGTTCATGGAGCACCTCAATCCTCGCGGCGCCCGGGTGGTCGCCCTCGAGAAGCCCAGCGAGGTGGAGCGGGGCCAGTGGTACTTCCAGCGCTACGTGCAGGAGCTGCCCACGGCCGGCGAGATCGTGCTGTTCGATCGCTCGTGGTACAACCGCGCGGGGGTGGAGCGCGTGATGGGATTCTGCACCCCGGACGAGTACGCCGAGTTCATGCGGCAGGCGCCGGAGTTCGAGCGCAACCTGGTCCGCAGCGGGATCCACCTGATCAAGTACTGGTTCTCGGTGAGCCGCAAGGAACAGCGTCGGCGCTTCAAGGAGCGCGAGGCCCATCCCCTCAAGCACTGGAAGCTCTCCCCGGTCGACAAGGCCTCCCTCGACAAGTGGGATGAGTACACGCGCGCCAAGGAAGCGATGTTCTTCCATACCGACACGGCCGACTCGCCGTGGACGGTGATCAAGTCGGATTGCAAGAAGCGCGCGCGCCTCAACGCGATGCGCTACGTCCTGCTCAAGTTGCCCTACACCGGGAAGGACATCACGGCCATCGGCCCGGTGGATGGCATGCTGGTGGGGCGGGCGAACATCGTCTATGAGCGCGGGGAGCGCCCGGAGGTCACGGCCGGCGTTCCGTGATGGGCCGCGGGTGACGGCTCGCCCCGCACCGCTGGACGCCCTCCCCGGCGCGCGACCCCGGGGCTCGACAGATGTCGAACCATCCGGCCAACCTGATCCGTCCCTTACGGCGATCCCCGGGGAAACCACGATCGGCGGCGGGCGCGGCGGGAGCACGGACGAGGGGTACGCCGAGGCGCGGATCATGAGCGCCGTCCGCGTCGGGGAGGTGGTCGATCACTACGGGCGGCAATTGGAGGCGGCCGGCTGGACCCCGGTGGAACGTGCCGGTGTAGGGAGCATTGCCATCGCGACCTTCACCTTTCGCGACTCCACCTCCCGCCCGTGGGGCGCGGCCCTCATGGCCACGACCACGCCGGGCGCGAACCGCGTCGACGTCAGGCTGGCCGTCCGTCACACGCCGTAAGCGCGATGGCAGGCCCCCGGCGACGGGTGGCCGACGGCCGCCCTTCGCGGGTCTCGTCGACCGTGCCTACTTTTCATTCCTCCCTCGGACACAGGATCACCCGCCATGCGTCGTCTCGCTGCTGCCGCCACATTGCTGCTCGCCACCACCGTCACCGCCCAGGACGCCGACCGCTCGGTCGCCGGCGGTGGAATCAAGGTCCCCGGCTGGATGGGGCGCGTGGACGAACGTCCCGCCAAGCAGGGCAAGACCGTGAACGACTCGAAGTTCGAGAAGGTCGGCAACGACTTCATGCTCAAGGTCGGCCCCGCCGGCATCTTCTGGAACGACGCCAACTCGGCCTCGGGCGACTACACC
>JAEUJL010000877.1 GCA_016794835.1 Gemmatimonadota bacterium
TTGCGCCCGGGCGAGCTCGAGCATGCGGCGAAGGCCCCAGACGTTCACGTCTGCCGTCTGGAGGGGCTTGGCCCGGTAGATGATCGGTGAGGCGATCCCCGCGGCGTGGATGGCGTACTGGAAGTCCACATTGATCGCCACGTCCTTCGAGATATCCGCCGAGATCATCTCGACATTGGGATCGGTGGCAAGCGCCTGGAGGCGCGCCGGGACCCCGGTCACGAAGTTGTCGACCACGACGGCCCGCGCGGGTCGCTTGAACCGGTGCTTGTTGAGGTGGACGAGGACGTCCACCATGGCGGCCCCGAGAAAGCCGGCCCCGCCGGAGACGAGCACGGTCGCTCCTTCCAGGCGATCGGCGGCATCACCGAGCGCCTTGGCCGCATGGGCCGCATCTTCGAGGAGGATCGAGGAGGTGACCCCGGCGGGGGCTCCGGTATTCAGCACAGCGTCTGGCATGTCGTTGTTCAGGTCCACAGGGAGGGAAGTCGAGCACATCCGTTGGCAAGGTCCCGGCCACGGCCCGTCAGTCAGCCGGCCGAAAGGCCGGGTCCGCCGGGACGAATTGCCAAAGCCGATCCATGATCGTCGATGACGAGTCAGGCGGCCGCGCCGCAATTTCGGGTGCACCGCCACACAGAAAGCGGCAGGGCGTTGCGCACATGCAACATATCGGGCGTCCAAAAGTCCTGCCCGGGGTGGTATGCTGCACGTGCCCCTCGCTCGTTCGTGGTCGTGAAATTGCGTTTCGAGGTCAGCTCCGGGCCGCGAACGTATCGTGGGTCCGAACCATCTGATGGAGAACGTGCTCGGTCATGCCGTCCATTCCCCTGCCACCGCCGGATCCGAGTGAGTTGCTGGCGACGCCAGATATCTCGCTGGTGATGCCGTGTTACAACGAAGAGGCGATCGTCGGTCAGACGATCCGCCGGACGCTGAGCGCCTTCCGGGGCGCGGGACACCGACTGCAGCTGATCGCCGTGGACAACGGTTCGCGTGACCGCACCGGGGAGATCATCCAGGAGTATGTCGACGCCGGCCATCCAGTGGTCCGCGTCCGCGTCGAGCAGAACCAGGGCTACGGGTTCGGGATCCTGAGCGGGATCCCGCACGCGACCGCGCCATGGATCGGGTTCATCCCGGCGGATTCGCAGGTGGATGCGCACGAAACGGTGCACCTGTTCGAGGAGGCCGTGGCGTGTGAGGAGCCCGTGCTGGCCAAGGCGCGGCGACGGTTCCGGATGGACGGGTTCGCGCGCAAGGTGGTGTCGGTGACGTTCAATGGGCTGTTCCGGCTCCTGTGGCCGAACATCCGGTCGTTCGACATCAACGGCCTGCCGAAGATCATGCCGCGCGAGGTGGTGCGCGGGATGGGCCTGTCGTCGCGCGACTGGTTCCTCGATCCCGAGATCATGATCAAGTCGTACTACCTTGGCGTGCGCGTGATCGAGTACAGCGTGTTTGCGCGGATGCGGAGTCGCGGCCTGTCGCATGTCAACGCGGGGACCTGCGTGAACTTCTTCGCGGGGCTCATTCGCTACCGCTTCTCGTCCGAGCTCTCGGTGTGGCGTCGTGCCACGCCGATGCACGTGGCCTCTGCTTCCAGCGGGAGCGGTGGCGAGTAGTCGCCGTCCCCCTCGCCCTTCTCGTCACCCATGCACGTGATCATCCTAGCCGGCGGCCGCGGCACGCGCCTCGCCGAGGAAACGTCGTCGCGCCCGAAGCCGATGGTGGAGATCGGGGGTCGCCCGATCCTGTGGCACCTGATGAGCTTCTACGCCTCCCACGGGTTCAAGCAGTTCCTGGTCGCGTGCGGCTACAAGGGCGAGATGATCAAGGAGTATTTCCGGAACATCGCCATCCACGAGAGCGACTTCTTTGTGGACCTGCGCGATGGGGCGATGCGGACGATTCATGGCTCCCGTCTGGACTGGCAGGTCGGCCTGGTCGACACCGGGCTTGATACGATGACCGGGGGACGCCTGCGGCGCCTGCGCGCGCTGGTGGGCCAGGAGACGTGCATGGCGACCTACGGCGACGGCCTATCGGACGTCGACCTGGGCAAGTTGCTCGCCTTCCATCGGAGCCACGGCAAGCTCGCCACGGTGACCGCGGTGCGGCCGCCCGCGCGATTTGGAGGCCTGCGCATTTCGTCGGACCAGGTACAGGAGTTCTCGGAGAAGCCACAAGCCGAGGGGGGATGGATCAACGGTGGATACTTCGTCTTCGAGCCCCCCGTGTTCGACTACCTTGCCGGGGACGACACCATCCTTGAACGTGAACCCCTGGAGCGCCTCGCGCGGGACGGGCAGTTGATGGCGTATCAGCAC
>JAEUJL010000867.1 GCA_016794835.1 Gemmatimonadota bacterium
GGCCGGGGCCGGTCGCTTGGCCGCCGCTTTCGTGTTTGACAACTTCTTGGTTGCCGCCCGCGACGCGCCACGCCCGACGACGCGCCGGACGCCTAACGCCTTCTTCACTGCTGCCTTCTTCTTGGCTGCCATGAGTCCTCAGTGCACGATGAGGGGCTCGCCGGGCGAGCCGCTCCCATCCCAGAATCCAGTGTCTACCACGGCCCGGGCGTCCTCCACGGTTACCCGCCCGTCCACCTGCATCAGCAGGCGCTCGATCACATGTTCAAGTTCCATCGCCCCCAGGGTCCCGGCGGCGCGCAATCCCAACAGGTATCCCCACGCCTCCGGGGTAAACCGCCCCCGCTCATGCGGCCCCTGCACCCGCACCGGCCAGGCCTCCTCCAGCGGACGCTCCCCTGCCTCCCTCACCCGAATATCGGTCAGCCAGGCGGAGACAATCGTGCCAATCTGTCCCCCATCGTACCCCTGAGACGTCAACCAGGCCTCGACCTCGGCAACGTGGTCCTCGCGGCCAAACCGACGACGCAGTTCCGCGACCAGACGATCGAGACGGGGCTCCATTCCCTAACCTACCCGCCCCGGCCAACCAGAGGCAAGCCGAGCGACCTGATGCGCAACTGCTTGTGGCGTATGGACTTCGGTATCAATTGTCACATCAGCCATCGAATAAAGTTCCTCTCGTTCGGCCAAAATGCCCGCCAGAACGGCCGCCGGATCCCCTTTCATTAATAGCGGGCGCCTGCTCACACCCGCGCCCATGCGACGCACCGCGACCGCCGGGCTGACCGTCAGCCACACCAGGATCGTGCGGGGGCGGATGAGGGCCACGACGTCGGGCCGGGTGACCCAGCCCCCACCTGGCGACAGGACGGACGCCGGGGCGCTCACCAGTTCCTGCGTCAGCGCGGCCTCCATCTCCCGGAACGCCAACTCCCCCTGGTTGTGGAAGATCTCGGCGATGGTGCGTCCGGCCCGGCGCTCGATGGTCTTGTCGAAGTCGACGAGCGGATAGTTGAGGATGTCGGCGGCGAACCGCGCCACGGTCGACTTGCCGGCCCCGGGAATCCCGACGAGCGCGACATGCCATCCCTCGTTACGCATCGCCCGGCCGGCCAAACCCTCGCCCCACCTGCTCGAGGTATCCGCGCACGTTGCGGGAAGTTTCCGCGAGGGAATCGCCGCCGAACTTCTCCATCCACGCCTGTGCCAGCACGATCGCCACCATCGCCTCGGCGATGACTCCCATGGCGGGCACCGCCGTGACATCGGATCGCTCGGCCACCGCGGAGGCGCTTTCGCCGGTTTGTGTGTCCACGGTGGCGAGGGGGCGCATCAGGGTGGCGATCGGCTTCATCGCGGCGCGGAGCACGAGCGGCTCCCCGGTCGTGATGCCGCCCTCCAGCCCCCCGGCGCGGTTGGTGTCGCGCCGGACCCCACCGGCGAGCACCCGCGACGGGTCCCCGTGAACCTCGTCGTGCACCTCGGCCCCCGAACGTCGCGCCACGGCGAAGCCCAGCCCCACCTCCACCCCCTTCACCGCGGGGATCGACATGAGGGCCGCCGCCAGCCGGCCATCGAGCTTGCGATCCCAGGCCACATGGGAGCCCAGGCCGACCGGGAGTCCCGTCGCGATGATCTCGACGATCCCGCCTAACGTGTTCCCGCTCGCCTTGGCGGCGTCGATGGCGGCGACCATGCGCTCGGCGGCGTCCGCGTCGAGGGTCCGCACCGGCGAGGGGTCCGCGGCGGCATTGAGCGGCGAGGGGCGCGGGTCCGGCAGGGTGGCATCGATCCCGCCGAGGTGCACCACATGGCTGCCGAGGGCAACCCCAAAGTGCGACAGCAGGACCCGGCAGACGGCCCCCGCGGCCACCCGTGCAGTCGTCTCGCGTGCCGAGGCGCGTTCCAGGATGTCGCGCGCGTCCTCGCGGTCGTACTTGAGCATCCCGGCCAGGTCGGCGTGCCCCGGCCGCGGGCGTGTCACCGGGCGCCGGCGGAGGGCGGGATCCCCCTCGCGAGGGGCGGGGTCCATGATCTCCTGCCAGTTCTTCCAGTCGCGATTGTGGATCATCATCGCGATGGGGGAACCGATGGTCTGCCCGGCGCGCACGCCCGAGAGGAACTCGACCGTGTCGCTCTCGATCTGCATGCGGCGGCCACGTCCGTAGCCGAGTTGCCGGCGCGCGAGCTCCACGTTGACGGCGTCGGCGAGCAGCGGCAGCCCCGCCGGGATCCCCTCGAGGATCACGACCAGCGCCGGTCCGTGTGACTCACCGGCCGTACGGAAGGAGACGGTCACGAGGGCGAGGTGGGCGTGGATACAACACGAGCCCGGCCGGGGCCGGGCTCGCGAAGCAAACGGGTCGTTCTGTCCTGCGCAAGAGGACCTTTACTGGATGTCCCTGGTCCTCACGTCGATCATGACGATCCCTTCCGGCGTGAGGCCGAACAGCTTCACGACCAGCGTGGGGTCCGCCGCCTTCTCGGCGGCGCTGGGCAACGAGGCCCGGAGCGGGCCGTACAGGTTGCGGCGGATCGGGATCCGTCCCCGCAGCCGGTAGCTGTACGAATCCACGATCTGGATCGACTGGTCGCCGGAGGCCACGAACGCCACGCGGGCCAGCTGGTCCGTGGTGTTCTCGTCGCTGTTGAGCGGGTGGAAGGCGATGCCGGCGCCGGTGTTGAAGGTCGCGAACTTGCCCTGCAACCGGAGCGACGAGTCGGCGAAGAAGGTCTCCTCACCATGCACGCCGATGTTTGCCGAGTTGCGGTTGATGTCCAGGCCAAAGACCTTGTCCGAGGCGTTGCTGGTCAGGTCAGTGACCTCGATGGGCTGGGAGTACTGCGCCCCATCCGCCGGCGTACCCGTCGGGTCAAAGACCACGAGGACGCGCCCGGCACGGTTGCCCGTGTTGCCTTCACCGAACGCGACGCGACGGCGATCACCACCGGCGGCCACGAAGTTGGTGTCCGGGAGGGCGAGGGAGGCGGCGGACAGGTCCTTGATCGCCACCAGGTTGCCGTTCACCGGCGCCTGCTGGAGCGTGGCCACGGCCCCTTCGACGGTCAGCGAGTTGACGCAGACCGCCGTGTTGGGATTGCTGCCCGGGGTGTGCTCGCAGATGACGATGCGATCCGGCACCCCGTTCTCGCCCTCGATGACGTCCACGTCATCGGCGTTGATGATGACGTAGCGTCCCTTCTGGAACCGGCCGTACTGCCAGATCTGGCGCGGTTCGGCGCGGGCATCGAGGAAGTTGTCGATGCGCCGGAGCGTGCCGGGGATGGCCGTGGAGGTCGGCTTGGTGGAGTAGTAGAGCGCCCCACTCGCCGACTGGGCGATGTACTGCGGGCGATCCGAGTAGTCGATGATGGCCTCGACCTTGAACTTGAAGCCGCCGCTCAACTCGTCCTTCACGTAGCTGACGTCGAAGATGTACTCATTGGACGTCTTGACGCGACCGGTCTCGGTGCGCGTGTCGAGCGCCACCTTGGAGATGTTGGTCCCCGCGGAGTTGGCGACCAGCAGGAGTGAGTTGGAGTTGTCGATCACCATGCCCCACGGCTGCGCCCCCACGGCGACGGACGGCAGCGTGGACAGCGTGGACGCATAGTTGAACGCTTCCAGCTGGTTCTTGTTGATGTTCGAGACAAAGACGGTGGTGCGCGCCGTGTCGACGACGATGTCCGCCCCGAGGCTGCCTTCCGGCAGGGCCGTCGTCAGGCCGTAGGCGTAGACCACCTGGTCGCGCTTGGCCAGCGAGTCCGTGCTCACCGAGATGGTGGCGCCCGTGGGCACCGCATAACCGGTGCGGCCGGCGGCATCAATCGCGTAGGCCGTGATGAACATCGTTTGTCCGCGCAGGGTGATCGGCGCGCGGAAGGCCTTGCGGCGGGTCACTTGCTGGGCCGGGGACGCGAGCGTGTCGGCCGAGCGATAGAGCACCTGGCCCGCCGCGTTCTTGGCGATGAACCCGATCACGCGCACGAGCCCGTCCGCATCACGCGCGGAGAGGTCGAGGGAGTCCGGGGTCTCGAGCCGCGAGGCCACGGTCTGGTACACGACCGGCGGGAGCAGGTCCGGCCCGGCCGCGGCGACGCGGACGGTGAACGGCTGGCCCTGGGCTCGCAGGCCGTCGCGATTCTCGGCGAACGGCGTAATGACGATGGCGGACCCGGCGACGAGGTTGGCCGGCACCTGGAAGGTGTAGGTCACCGTGTCGCCCTTCGGGTACGGCACCGGGAAGAGCGTGGAATCCGCGCGGGAGAACCCGGTGGCAATCGCCCGATAGCCGGCCTTGGTCAGCCCGGTCGTGTCGACGACGCCAAGGTCAAAGGCATAGGTGCCGTTGACGATCACGTTCGGCTGCGGCTGGACGAGGCCCAGGCGCGGCACGTTCGGGTCGAACGCGACGGCCGACGCCTCACCGGAGGCTGCGTTGCCTGCCCCATCGCTGACCACCGTGCGGACGGTGATCACCTGGCCGGGGCGCACCCCGGACAGCGGGATGGAGATGGTCTTGTTGTAGTTCGCGTTGGCGACGGCAAAGACAACGGAGTCCCGGCCCACGGTCTGCGTGTCCGCGAAGACGCGGGTCACGACCTGGGTCAGCGCGGCGTTGTCCTGCGCGTTCACCTGCACCTGCAGCGGCACCCGCACGGACACGGAGTCGACGCCGTCGGTGCCGATCTTCCCCTGGATCGCCACCACCACGCGCGGCACGATACGATCCGAGCCGGTTGAGGCGATGTCGGTCGACGCGCACCCGCCCACACCAAGCAGGGCGAGCACGCCCGGGGCGACGCGACGAATGATGGTCTTCATCGTTGGCTCCGGATGGGGTTACTTGCTCTGGCCCTGCGGGGGCCGGACCGGATCCCCTTCATCGATGATCGTCGGGGTCATCATGATGAGGAGGTCCTTCTTCTCCTCGCGCGAGTCCGTCTGCGAGAAGAAGCGGCCGATGAGCGGCAGCTCGGACAGGAACGGGATGCCCGAGCGGTTCTTGACGATCTGCGTCTGCGTCAGCCCGCCGATGACGGCGGTCTCACCATCGTTGACCAGGAGCTGCGTGGCCGCGTTGCGCTTGTCGATGATGAAGCCGAGGTCGCCGCCCACGATGCGCAGTTCCGACTGCTCCGCTTCCATCTTCATGCGGACCTGGCGGTTGCTGGTGATGTGCGGGGTGACCTTGAGGATGATGCCGGTCTCGCGGAACTGGACGTTCGCACGCGCGGGCGTCCCGATCTGGCCGAGCGACCCGGCGTCGATGACGCGGACCGGGGTCTCCTGGCCGACGACGAGCCGGGCTTCCCGGTTGTCGAGGGTCACGATGCTCGGTTCCGCCTGGATGTCGGAGAGCTGCGACTCGCGGAGCGCGTCGAGAAACGACGTGAGCGAGTACTTGCCGAGCGCGGTCGAAAAGATGAGCGACAGGGCGTTGCCCTGCTTGTACTTGCGGGTGGCATTGGCCACGCCGGCAATGGCATCACCGCCGAGCTCCACCTGCGACTCGAACTGGCCAGGCGCGGTGGCGCCTTCCGGGATGCGCGGGAGCAGGGTGTTCGAGAAGGTGGTGGCGGAGCCGATGTCGTAGCTCAGGCCCAGCTGCTCGATGTTGGTGCGCTGGATCGAGATGATCTTGGCCTTGAGGGCGACCTGCGGGGTGCGGACGTCGAGCCCCTTCACGTAGGTCATGAGGCCGGGGAGCCGCGAGGCCACCTCGGAGATGATCAGCGAGTTGGTGGCCGAGTCGGCCGCGACGGTGCCGCGGACGATGCATCCCGCGGGCACGGACGGCGCACCGCCGCCGGCGGCGGGTGCCCCGCCCCCCTGCGACCCAGGCGCACAGTCCTTGTAGAGCAGGCCCTGCACGGTCGGCAGCAGCGAGGTCGCCGACACGTAGTTGATGTTGACCAGCTGGGTCGCGGTCGGCTCGGAGGCCTGCTTCTCGAGGATGTTCTTGTAGCTGTCGATGGTGATGATCCCCGAGG
>JAEUJL010000870.1 GCA_016794835.1 Gemmatimonadota bacterium
CAGCCATTTCGGTCCCTCGCGTCCGCGACAGTCCCGGGGAGGACACGAGAAGGTGATCACCCCGGCCGCGCCGCCACGCAGGGCCAGCTCAACGACGGAGCTGTGGACATTGCCGGTGCAGGGGACGGGATAGAGCGTCGCCCCGTGCTGCTCGAGGGCACGCAACTGCGCGGGCGCGGCATTCTCGCAGGTAATGGCGACGACCTGTCCCGCGTCACGTAGTGCGTTGGCGGCAAACGCCCGGATGCGTGGGAGTTGGTCGCGACCGGTCCGGAAAGCGGGCCCCACCCCCATCGGCGGGCAGGAGGCCGCGCAAATGCCGCACGACACACACAGGGCGGGATCCACCCGGGCCACGAGCGCGCTGTGTGCCCCACGCGGTTCCTCACGTGGCACCATCGCGATGGCGTCCCATGGGCAATCCTGCGGGCACTGCTCGCATCCGGTGCAACTCTGCGGGTCCACCACACTCGGCGACCACGACCCCGCGCGCGCACGGCGCGTCAGCATCGGGACGATCAGTGCCGCCGCGAAGGTGAGCACGGCCCCCGTCCACGCCAGCGCGGCCGGCAAACGCTCGGCAACCGGCAACCAGAAGGCGTAGAAGGCGTCCATCGGGACGGCCGCGGCGATCGCGAAGGGGTCGAACGTGGCGTCCAGCGGGAGCGGCATGGCGAGGACGACGACCAGCATCCCGACCACGCTCGCCACGCTGAGCGTCCGCGGCGGGAGGAGCACCGGCCGCGCCAGCCTGGCGACGTGCAGCCACAGCCCCGCCCCCATGCCGAGTGGGATGGCGATGTGCAGGAAGAGGTTGATGAAGAAGAAGGCGCCAGGGACCGGTCGCTCCCCCTGGAAGACCCGCACCAACGGCTCGGAGAGGATGGGCAGCGAGTCCATCATGCGCGCGCCGGCGATGGCCAGGGCCCCGCCGAAGCGATCCCAGACCAGGACGAACCCGGTCCACCCGCTCACGAAGGTGAAGAGGAGGAGGAAGAGGCCCGAGACCCAGGCCATCGTCCGTGGTCCCCAGCTGCGCGCCTGCGCAAACATCCGCACGGCGTGCGCCACGGCTGCCACGACCAACAGGTCCGAGGCCAGCCGGTGCACGCCCCGCATCCACCGCCCGAGCCACCACTGGTCTTGCAGGCGCTGGACCGATTCCCACGGCGTCCCCACGCGATAGAACAGGAGCAGGTAGAGCCCCGTCGCGATCAGGACGACAAGGAGAAGACAAGCCAGCGCCCCGCTCTGGTGCAGGGGATTCCAGCGCCACCCGAATACCCGATGGCACGCCGCATCCAGGGCACGGACGACACGTAGGGCGAGGCGCTCGAGGAAGGGCACGGACGGGGACGGGGGGTCGGAAAAGTCGCTCTTGCGGCGAGTTTATCATATCCACATGATAAATGCAACTTTCTTCGGCCTCCGCTCCGCTCCTCCTCGCATGTTGCTGTCCGGCACCACCCAGTACGCGATCCGCGCCGTGGTCCACGTCGCCGAGCACGCCGTCGACGAACCGCTCCGGGTCGACGAGATCGCGGCGGCGCTCGACGTGCCCCGCAACTACCTCTCCAAGACACTGCACCAACTCGTGCGTGCCGGCGTCCTGCGGTCCGGGCGCGGCCCGCGTGGCGGCTTCCAGCTGGCCGAAGCCCCGGAGGCGCTCACGCTCGCGCGCGTCGCCGCACCGTTCGATGACCTGGCCCAGCGCAAGTGCCTGCTGGGGCGGGCGACCTGCACGTCGCGCAGCCCATGCTCGGCGCATGGCCGCTGGGAGAAACTGTCCAGTGCGATGCTTGCCTTCTTTGGGCGCACGACGATCGCCGACCTGATGGCCGAGATCGCCGAGCGTCCCTCGACGGCACCGGCGAACGATCGTCGCGCGTCAAAGGCAACCGCGCGCAAGGCTTCCCCGTCGCGTGCACGGCCCGCCGGGCGCACGCGCACAACACCCTGACTCCCGTTCCACCCTCACCCCACGAGGTGCCCATGACCGACACACATCGCCCCCCGCCGGACCCCGAGGAGACGCCCCCGCTGGGCCAGCGCCTGTTCGACAACGTGTGGCTGCTCCTCATTGCCGGACTGGTCGTGATGCTCGTGGTGTACACGGGGTGGGGCTTCTGGGAAATCATGTCGATGCCGCAAGGCACACTTCCCTGAGGATCCCATGCTGACCAAGGTGCATACCGGCCTCGATCCGGTTCCCGGCATTTGGTGGAAACCCGCGCATCGTGCGGAGAAGGTGTGGGTCGGCATTGCCTTCGCGTGGTGCATGGTGCTCTTCGCCATGATGCCCCTGTGGCACTGGAAAGGCGGGCAGAACCCGTCGGGCATCCGGACGCGCGTGGACCCCAAGGCCTTCCTGGCACGCACGCAAGCGTTTGCCAAGCAGTACCAGGTGGAGACCGATCGCGGGGTCCCGGTCGTCGCGCCGCCGCCAGGGAGTGACATCTACCTCACGGCGATGACCTACCAGTGGTACCCGATCCTCAAGCTGGTCAATGGCAAGACGTACCGGCTGCATATCTCCGCGCTGGACGTGAACCACGGCTTCAGCCTGTACCCCGTAAACGTCAACCTGCAGATCATGCCCGGGTACGACTATGCCCTCGAGGTCACACCCAACGCAGCGGGTGACTTTCGCATCGTCTGCAACGAGTTCTGCGGCATTGGCCACCACACGATGGTGGGCCGCGTGATCGTCACCGATGACGCGGGCAACACCGTCTCCGACAACCGCACCGCGCGTGTGGGAGGTGCCCCGTGACCGCCCCAACCATGCCCGACGCCTTCCGCACCTGTCCCGCGACGGGGCGTCGCATCCACCTCGGCGCCGAGGCGTTGGTGAAGGCCAACGCCGTGGTGGCCGTCGTCGCGCTGCTGATCGGCGCCATTGCTGCATTGCTCCTCGTGCTCACCCGCTGGCAGGCCGTGCACCTGCTCCCTGCCGTGTGGTACTACCGGATCCTCGGGGTGCACGGGATGAACATGCTGATCTTCTTCATCATCTACTTCGAGATGGCGGTGCTCTGGTTCTGCTGCACCGCGCTCCTCAACAGCCGACCCGCGGCGCCACGACTGGGCTGGGTGAGCTTCGCGCTCATGTTCATTGGGGCGGCGATGGTCGAGTGGATGCAGTGGAGCGGACGCGCCGACGTGTTGTTCACCTCGTATCCCCCGCTCAAGGCGGATCCACTGTTCTACCTGGGCGTTATTCTGTTCGCCGTCGGGGCGTTGACCGTGGTCGGGCTCTTCTTCGCGACGCTGGTGATCGCCAAGCGCGAGAAGACCTACGAGGGATCGGTGCCGCTCGTGGTGTACGGCGCGATCACCGCGGCGATCATCGCCGTCATCACGCTGCTGCACGGGGCAATGATCTACATCCCGACCTTCCTCTGGTCGCTGGGGATCATCCCCGAGGTCGATCCCCAGATGTACCGCCTGGTCTGGTGGGGCCTGGGGCACTCGTCGCAGCAGATCAACGTGGCTGCGATGGTCGCCGTGTGGTACATGCTGGCCGGGCTCACGGTGGGTGGCGTGGTCCTGAACGAGAAGGTGAGCCGTTCGGCGTTCGTCCTCTACGTGCTGTTCATCTCGATGGCGTCGGCCCACCACCTGCTTGTGGATCCGGGGTTCGGCCCGGCGTGGAAGATCGTGAACACGTCGTATTTCATGTACATGGCCGTGTTGGCGTCCATGATCCACGGCTTCACGGTGCCGGCCGGGATGGAACTGGGGATGCGGCTGCGTGGCTATACGGACGGGTTGTTCGGCTGGCTGCGTCGTGCCCCGTGGGGTGATCCCGGCTTCAGCGGGATGGTGCTGTCGGTGATCGTCTTCGGGTTTGTCGGCGGGATCACCGGCGTGACCATCGGTACCGAGCAGATCAACATCATCGCCCACAACACGCTGCGCATTCCGGGGCACTTCCATGCGACAGTCGTCAGCGGGACGGCGATGGCCTTCATGGCGGCGACGTATTACCTGCTGCCGCTCGTTTTCCGACGGAAGGTGGCCTTCTGGGCGGCGGCGAAATGGCAACCGTACCTCTTCTCGCTCGGCATGTTGCTCCTGTCGATGGGGATGACGTTCGCGGGGAGCTTTGGCGTGCCGCGGCGGCACTGGGATATCTCGTTCTCCCAGGCGCCGTTCGACGTGCAGTTCAACCCGGCCGTGGACCTGGTGCTCGCCGTGATGGGGATTGGCGGGATCATGGCCGTGACTGGCGCCCTGCTGTTCATTGCCATCGCCGTGAAGTCGGTCTTTTTCGGCGAGCCGGTGGGTGAGTGGAAGATCGGGACGTATGTGCCCGGGATTCCGCCCGGCATCACGAACCCACCCGTTCATGCGGCCAACGTCGACGAGATCAACGAGCGCATGCACGCCGGACGCGGCTTCCCTGGTCCAACGCCAGGCACGATGGTCCTCGTCTTCGTGTTCCTCGGGGCGTTCATGGTCTACTACTTCACCAACTGGAAGCTGCTCAGCCAGCTATGGAAACTGGGGTAGCGCTCGGGCGCACACACGAGGGGGATCGCGGCCTGGCCGCGGTCGCCCTCGTGGCGATCGTGCTCATCACCATTGCGTGGTGGGCGCTGGCGCTGTGGCCGGTTGGGGCCGATGCGCCGGAGTGGATGTTACGCACCCGGTTCGCCTGCTTTGGCGCGCGTGGGAGTGAACTACCCCACGCGGGTGGGTGGGTGCTGCTCATCGGCGAACCCATCGGCATGGTTGGTACACTCTACGCTGTGTGGGGGGACGCGCTCCGGCGCGACCTCACGTGGATGCGGCAGCACGCGTGGGGCGTTGTGACGCTCGCCGTCCTGGTGGCCATGACAGGAACCGGGATGGTGCTGGCGGTGGGCCGCGTCGCCGGCGCGCTGGCCACCGGTGCGGAACGCATCGATGTCCCCGCGCAGGTGTTTGATGCAGGGAAGCGAGAAATGGCTCCGGCCCTGCGACTGGTCGACCAGTCCGGCAGCCTGTTTGAACTCGCGTCACTGCGGGGCCAGCCGGTCGTGGTGACTTTTGCCTTTGGTCACTGCGAGACGATGTGTCCCACCCTGGTGCGCGACGTGCTCAACGCGCGGCTTGCTGCGGGAAGCCAGGTGCCCGTTATCGTGGTGACCGTCGATCCCTGGCGCGATGTGCCGGAGCGCTTGCCACACATTGCCACGGCCTGGGGACTGGCGACCAGGGATCGGGTGCTCAGCGGGGCAGTGGACGACGTCACCACTGCACTCGACGCGTGGGGGGTGCGGATCGTGCGTGACGAGGCAACGGGTGACGTTGGCCACCCGGCCGTGGTTGTCCTGGTGGACGCCGAAGGACGGATCGAGGCTCGGCTGGGATCTGATGTGAGTGGGCTCGTCGCGTTGCTGAAGCCATAGCGGGCGAGCGAGGCTACGCCTCAGGTCGCCGTGCGTGGGTGTGGGGACCGGCGGCGCGTGACCGTGTGTTGTTGTGATAACAGGGTGCGGCGTGCACTTTCCCGCCCCGATGCCGACACCCGAACTCGTCCCCGCCCGGCGCGCCACCGCTGCGATCGCCCTCGCCGGGCTCGGCTACTTCGTCGACATCTTCGACCTGCTGCTGTTTGCCGTCGTGCGCGTCTCGTCGGTGCGGGACATCGCGGGAGAGGCCCAACTGCTCAGTGCCGGCACGCTGCTGCAGAACACGCAGCTCATCGGGATGATGATTGGCGGCGTGGCCTGGGGGGTGTTGGGAGACAAGCGGGGACGGCGCTCCGTGCTGTACGGCTCCATCGTGCTCTACTCGCTCGCCAACCTTGGCAACGCCACCGCCACCTCGATTGAGGCCTATGTGGCATGGCGCTTCCTTGCGGGACTGGGGCTGGCCGGCGAACTGGGGGCCGCGCTGACCATCGTGAGCGAACTGGTGGAACCAAGGGAGCGCGGGCTGGCGACGACCATCGTGGCGACGATGGGCGTCATTGGAGCGGTTGCCGCGGCCCTGGTCGGGGGCGCGCTGCCGTGGCGTACTGCGTACGTGATCGGTGGCGTGCTCGGTCTCGTCCTGTTGGTTGTGCGTTTCCAGGTGCGGGACTCCGCGATGTTCGCGCGCACGCGGGCGCAGGTCACCACGCGCGGAAGCCTCCTGCACCTGCTGGGCACTCCCGCGCGCGCCCTGCGATATGCGCGCGCCATCCTCATTGGTGTGCCGGTGTGGTTCACCTCGGGACTGCTCGTGACCTTTGCGCCGGAGTTCGCGCGTACCCTCGGGATCACGGGAACTGTTTCGGCCGGAACCGCGGTGTTGTGCTTCTACGGCGCGACGACCTTCGGCGACCTCACCAGCGGGTTGCTGAGCCAGTACTGGAGGTCGCGACGGCGAGCGGCGGGCCTCTACCTCGCGCTCACGGCCACGGGTGTTGCGCTGTACCTCGGTGGCGTGGCCTCGACGACTGCCGGCTTCTATGGACTCTACCTGTGGCTGGGATTCTCGACCGGGTACTGGGCGGTGATGGTGACGATGGCGGTCGAGCAGTTCGGGACGGACCTGCGCGCGACGGTGGGGACCAGCGTGCCGACCTTCGTGCGCGCGACGACGGTCCCCATGACCCTCGCATGGACGATGCTGCAGCCTATGTTTGGCCTGCGCGGGGCGGCTGCCGTGGTGGGTGCGGTGGTGTTCGCCCTGGCCGGGTGGGCCGTGTGGCGTCAGTCCGAGACCTACGGCACCGACCTGGACTTCGTGGAAGGCGCGACGGACGGCTCCCCGATGGTGCGCGCGGGCTGAGGCCGGCAGGGACGCGCCGCGTCTTCCACTCACGGGAAAGGCATCGCACCTTCCTGCGCGACGCTTCATTCGCGGCGCGACGCCGCTGCGTTGCACACCAGGCCTCACCATCATCCCGCCATGCGCTCCCTGCTTGCCTGCCTGACCCTTGGGGCCGCCTTGCTCTCCATGGCCGATGAGGCCGACGCCCAATCGACGGATCTCGACCGCTCCCTCGAGCAGCTGGTCACCGATTACACGCGGCTGTACACGCGCGACACGTTCGCTGAGTGGCGAGGGCTGTTCCTGCCGACGTTCACGTCGACATCGACGACGGCGGACGGCGGCACGAGTGTGCGCACCCTCGAGGCGTTTCTCGCGGCGCAGGAGCGCGGGTTCCGTGAGGCGCAGCGGATGGGTGAGCGGCTGGAGAACGTGCGCATCGATCGCCGCGGTCGCATCGCCATGGTCGCCGCCGACTTCGTGTACTGGAACAACGAGACCACACGTCGCGGGACGCTGGTGCTGGCCGCCGTCCACGTGCGTGACGGGTGGCGCTTTCAATCGTTGGTGTTTTCGTACCCGGACTGAGGGCCGCCCCACCGCGGGCGGCCCGCCGCCGGTCGCCGCGACGATCAGGGCACGGGCTTCGGCAGGCCGCCCGATCGCAGGAAGTCCATCGCCATGTTCGTCATCGCGCGCACGCCGATGGGCAGGGCGCGATCATCCGCCTGGAACAGGGGCGAGTGGTTGCTGGCGACCGTCTTGAGGTCGAGGTGCGGCGGCGTGACGGAGAGGTTGAAGAAGAAGCCGGGGGCGAGTTCCGAGAACCGGGAGAAATCTTCACCCGCCATCGTCACGCCACCCTCGCTCGCGCCCGCGTCG
>JAEUJL010000001.1 GCA_016794835.1 Gemmatimonadota bacterium
CGCGAGGCCGCGACGGGTATCGGGGCGTGCGAAAACGAACAGGGCCCGGAGTTGTGTCCGGGCCCCGTGCGACGTGGGTGGAGTGTGCTCTAGGCGGCGAAGCTGGAGAGGGCGCGGCCGACGTCGCCCTCGCGCAGGCGCTTGAGGGCGCGGTCGCGGAGCTGGCGGACCCGTTCGCGGGTGACGCCGAGCATGGAACCGATCTCCTCGAGGGTATGCTCCCGACCGCCCTCGAGCCCGAAGTAGAGGCGCAGGACCTTCGCGTCCCTGGGGGGGAGGGTGGAGAGGGCCAACTCGATCTCATCGGTGAGGAAGCGGTTCATGGCTTCCTCCTCGGTGTCCGGCATTTCGTCGGCGACGAAGCGCTCGATCAGGGCGCGGTCGCCTTCGGGGTCCATCGGGGCGTCGAGCCGGACGTCGCCGGTGTTGAGGGCGGCGAGGGACTGGACGACGTCGACCGAGAGACCGGTGAGGCGGGAGAGTTCGTCCGGGGTCGGCTCACGCCGGAGCTGCTGACGGAGGATTTCCGACGCCTTGATGATGCGCGAAAGGTCGGCGGTGCGGTTGAGGGGGACGCGGACGGTGCGCCCCTGCCGGGCGAGGGAGGACAGGATGGCCTGGCGGATCCACCAGACGGCATAGGAGATGAACTTGACCCCCTGGTCCGGGTCGAACTTCCGGGCAGCGGTCAGGAGGCCGACGTTGCCCTCGCCGATGAGGTCGATGAGGGGGAGGCCGCGATTCTGGTACTTCTTGGCGACGGAGATCACGAAGCGCAGGTTGCGCTTTACCAATTCTTGCAGGGCGTCCTGATCGCCAGCCCGGATCTTCCGGGCGAGCTCGATCTCCTCCATCCCCTTGAGGAGGGGATAGGTGCTGACTTCATAGAGGTACTGATCCAGGATATCGCGCTCCGGCTCGCTCGGCGCGATCCCCTGGGGGGTCGTGCGGCGGCGGCGGCGCTTGACGTCGGTCATGTTGGCAAGGTCCTCGTGGACACTGAATTCGGTATTGAACCAACCGCAGCGGTGCGGCCGGAGTTTCCGCGCGACGGCAGGGTGCCGACGGCCCCCGTGGGCATCTCGTCAGGCAGTGAAAGACGCGGCGAAAAGTCGCTGCAAAATACGGTCAGGGCGGGAATCCGCTAGAGTGGATTTCTTGACTTCGACTATACCCCCGGATACAATTCTCGGTTCCTAATCCGCCGCTAGAGACGGGGTGGAAAACGGGGGCGTAGCTCAGTTGGGAGAGCGCTTGAATGGCATTCAAGAGGTCAGGGGTTCGATTCCCCTCGCCTCCATCACCGGCGGCACGACAGGGGTAGCCGGCGGGTGGAGTAGCAGGAACCCCTGGCAGGATCAGTGGGTCAGCAGGTCATGCGGGAATAGCTCAGTTGGTAGAGCACAACCTTGCCAAGGTTGGGGTCGCGGGTTCGAGTCCCGTTTCCCGCTCTCGGTGGTGTGGGTCGAGAGGTGTCATACCGCGCGGCCACCCGGCCGCGCGTTCTGTTGGAAGGGCGGTTAGCTCAGTTGGTTAGAGCGCCACGTTGACATCGTGGAGGTCACAAGTTCGAGTCTTGTACCGCCCATGGTTGGGGGCTGGTTGGGGAGGCTGGGGCAGGTTCGCTGGGGCTGTTGCTGCACGCTGCGCTCGTAGCTCAATTGGATAGAGCATCTGACTACGGATCAGAAGGTTGGGAGTTCGAGTCTCTCCGAGCGCATGTACCACCGTGTCACCGTAAGTCTTTACCCTTCGGGGCGTAGCTTAGCCCGGTAGAGCGCCTGCTTCGGGAGCAGGAGGTCGGAGGTTCAAATCCTCTCGCCCCGACTCGTCACACCAGAACGCCCATCCGCGCTTGCGCGGGTGGGCGTTTTTGTGCTTTTGTCATGGGACTCGCACCCGGACGCACCATGACGGGCTCTTCCTTTCCTGCGGTGGGCCCGAGCCTGACCCGGCGGGCCCTCATCGCTGTGGCCCTGCTCGTGGGCTTTTACCTGCTGGGGCTGGCCATCGCCGCCGCGTTGCTCGCGATGCCCTGGGCGCTGTGGGAGTATGCCGATCGCCTCAACACCAAGCTGGCCCTGTTCTCCATCGTTGGCGCCGGTGCCATCCTGTGGGGGCTGCTGCCGCGCCGCGATCGGTTCGAGCCGCCAGGGCCGGTGCTCACCGCCGACGACCAGCCCGAACTCTTCGCCCTCCTGCGCGACGTCGCGCAGCAGACCGGGCAAGCCATGCCCGCCCAGGTGTTCCTCGTCGGCGACCTCAACGCGTGGGTCGCCCAGCGCGGGGGGTTCATGGGGATCGGCAGCCAGCGCGTCATGGGGGTCGGGCTCCCCCTGCTCCAGGCCCTGTCGGTGGACGAGTTCCGCGGCGTGATCGCCCACGAGTTCGGGCACTACCACGGGGGCGACACCGCCCTCGGGCCATGGCTCTATCGGACGCGGGCGGCCATTGGGCGGACCCTGCACACCCTCGCCCATCATTCCGAGGTCCTGATGAAGCCCTTCGAATGGTACGGCAACGCCTTCCTGCGCGTGACGCATGCGATCTCGCGCCAGCAGGAGTTTGTCGCGGATCGGGTGGCCGCCGACATCGTCGGTCGCGACGCCATGCGATCGGGCTTGCGCACGATCCACGCGCTCGCCGGCGCCTACGATGCCTACTGGCGTTCGGAGGTCGTCCCGGCGCTGCAGTCCGGGTGGCGTCCGCCGGTGGCGGCCGGCTTTGCGCACTTTGTCTCCGTCCCCGGGGTGGCCTCGCAGGTGTCCCACGCGCTCGAGGCCGCGCTCCACTCGACGGAAGCGGCCGATCCCTACGACACGCACCCGCCGCTCACCGAACGCCTGGCGGCCCTGGAGTCCGCCGCCGCCGCGCCACGCGGGAGCGATCCCCGTCGCTCCATCTCGCTGATCCAGAACCTGCCCACGGTGGAAGCGCAGCTCCTGGCCTTCCTCACCGACAACAAGGCCCTGACCACGACGTCCTGGGAGTTGCTCGCCGAACAGTCGTTTGTCCCGGCGTGGCATGCCGTGCGGGAGGCGATGCTGCCCCGGCTGCGCGGATGGACGGTGGGACAGCTCGCCGCCTTCGTGGGCCATCCCGACGAGTTGAGGGACACCTGGGCCATCGACATTCCGCGAGACACCGAACCCGAGGACGGGCTGGCACAGATCGCGGGAGCCGCCGGGAGCTGCCTCGGTTCCGCGCTTGTCACCGCCGGAGCCACGGTGCACACGCTCCCTGGCGAGCCGGTGGTGTTGCACACGAGCACC
>JAEUJL010000012.1 GCA_016794835.1 Gemmatimonadota bacterium
TGGCTGGCCCCGATGTCCACGCCCAGGATGGAGCAGACCCCATCCTGGAACTCGAGGACGATCGGTCGGCGCCCACCGCGCGACGTGCCCTCACCCGCTTCGGCCACGAGCCCGGTCTTGAGCCACATGTCCACGATCTCCGAGACCGTGGAACGCGAGAGGTCGGCGTCGCGTGCGATTTCCGCACGGGAGATACGCCGTGCCTCCCAGATTCTCCGCAAGACCGCATCGGCGAGCCGCGGCGAGCGCACGTCGGCCTTCGTGCGGGTTTCCGTGGACTTCCTGGGTCGCGCCATCACCCCTCCGGGCGCCGCCACCCTCGGCTCCTAGCGGTGGAACAGCACGTTGTCGATGAAAACCGTGTTGATCGGATCGTCGCCAACGAAGATCAGCTGCGCCAGGTTTCCGCGCGTCACCAGCCCCGTGAAGGCCGTCAGCGGGATGTCCAGCGTCACCCAGGAGCCTGTAGCAATCGCCGGCGTGCTGGCCGCCGTGAACACGAGTTCATGCTCCTTGTCATCACCACCCCCAAAGGCCCCGTTGGCGCCGAAATCTACCAACTTGACCTTGAACGTGGCCCCACCGGTGGTCGCGTCCGGGCTCCAGAAGTCGAGCCGGAAATGGGTCATGGAGGTCGCGTTGACCGGTGCGGAGGTGAACTCGATCCCGGCGAAGGTGAGGTTGGTGTACTTCTTGGTGGCATTGCCGGCCACGAGCACATCCGCGACATCGGCCTGGTCCCACCCCGCGGACCAGGTGTCCACCGCGCGGTTCGCGTAGGCGTTGCTGAACAGCGCGATCACGTCCCCGGCCGCATACGACGGCGTCGGCGCGGCCACGAGCGGCTCCGTGGGGGTGGCGTTCGAGTAGAAGTAGACGTTGTCGATGAACACCGTGTTGATCGGGTCGTCACCGACCAGGATCATCTGCGCCAGGGCTCCCTTGCGCGTGAGTCCCGTGAACGACGCGAGGGGAATGTCGAAGCCCACCCAGCTGCCCGTCGCCAGGGCGGGCGTGGAGGTCGCGTTGAACACCAGCTCGTGCTCCACGTCGTCGCCGCCGCCGAAGGTGCGGTTGGGCCCGAAGTCGACCAGCTTGATCTTGAAGGCCGCGCCACCGCTGGTGGCGTCCGGGCTCCAGTAGTCGAGGTGGAAGTGCGTCATGGCGCTCGCGTCCACGACGGTGGACGTGAACTCCACGCCGGCGAACGCCAGGTTCGAGTACTTCTTGACGTCATTGCCCGCGATCGTGGTGTCCTTCACGTCGGCGGCGTCCCACGAGGCCGACCATGTGTCGACCGTGCGGTTAACGTACGCGTTGCTGAAGAGCGAGATCACCTTGTTGGCGGCCACCGTGGGCGTTGGCGCCGGCGTCGGTGGTGCCGTGGGGGCAGGAACCCGATAGAAGTAGACGTTGTCGACGTACACGGTCTTGCTGGCGCCCTCGATGATCATCTGCGCCAGCTTGGTGCGCCCCCGCAAGCCGGAAAACGCGGCGAGCGGAATGTCGAGCCCACTCCATGCGCCGGCGGTCACGGCGGGATTGGAGGTGGTGTTCAACGTCACCGTGTGCTCGGAATCGTCGCCGCCCCCAAAGGCACCATTCGCCCCGAAGTCCACCAGCTTGACCTTGAAGGCGGACGCGTCCGGCATGTGCACATCGAGGTGCAGGTGGGTCATCGCCGTCGCGTTGATCGGCGACGACGTGAACTCGATGCCCGCAAACGTGAGGTTGGTGTACTTCTTGGTGGCGTTGCCCCCGATGGTCACGTCCGTCACGTCGGCCTGGTCCCACACGGCGGACCATGTGTCGACCGGGACGTTGGTGTACGCATTACTGAAGAGGGAGATGACGTTCGCGGCAAGCCGCGTCGGCGTCGGCGCAGCACCGGTTGGCGGGGCGATGGCCGTCAGCGCCACCGTGCCCACAGCCGCCGTTGAGCCCAGGCTGGCCGTGATGTTCGCGGTTCCCGCACCCACCACGGTCACCGTCCCCGCGGCGGACACCGTCGCCACACCGGGATTCGACGACGTATAGGTGAAGTAGGCGGGCATGGCACTCACGGTCTGGTCCGCGCCGTCGACCGACACGGTGACGGCACCACCGGTGATCCGACGCGTGGCGCCGATCTCCTCGACCACCGCCCCACCCGGAATGGTGGGGCGCACGTTGGTCACCGTCGCGAGGGCCTCGAACCGGATGTCGTCCAGCCAGAGCTCGTATCCCGCGCCGTTCTCCGGCCCCTCGGCGAAGAAGAAGAGTCCCTTCTCCTGGCTCAGCTTCGCGGCGAGTGGAATCGCGATGGCGTACTTCGCCCAGTTCGTCGTGATGGCGATGTTGCTGCGCTCGGCCGTGTAGAGCGAGTTGCCCGTGTTGTCGTTGCCGAGCCCCGCGACGTTCAGCTGCGCCGGGATGCTCGCGCGCGCCCAGAAGGTGAGGGCATTGTACCCCGTGAGGTCGCGGGCCACGTTCGCGACAAATGCCCCACCGGCGTACCCACCCGACGGGTTGTTCGGGCCGGGAATCGTCACTTTCAGCGACGAGGTCCCGGAGCGCTTGACCGTGTTATCGACCGAGATGGCGTCGAGCTTCGACCCACCAAACGCCTCAAACCCAACACCAGGTCCGAAATTGTCGGTGAAGATCGCCGGTGTGTTCGGGAACGGCGCCGGGCCCAGGGTCCCGTTCTCGCGCGAGCAGGCCGAGGTCGTTACTGCACAGAGCGCCATGAAGGCGAGGGCCGAGCGATTGCGCGCGCGCATGGGGGTCACTCCCTATCGGTGACGGCA
>JAEUJL010000028.1 GCA_016794835.1 Gemmatimonadota bacterium
TCCGGCCCGGATACCCTGCTCGTCCCGGGCGAAGGCTTTGTGGACGTGAAGCGCTCACGCGACCTCTGGCAGGAGGTCTTCAAGGGGCGTGACTCGTTCGTCCGCAAGAACGGCTGGGTCGACAAGCCGTCCGTGGGCATCCCCGCCCTCTATGTCCAGACCGGCTTCATGGTCTACGACATGTTGCAGACCATTGGGGACCAGCCCGGGGCCGCGAAGGCGCTCGCCGATGCCAAGGCGGTCGCGCAGGCGACGCGCATCAGCGAGTTCTTCAACTTCAGCGCGGTGGAGCTGCCGCCCCTGCTGCCTGGCGACTCCCGGCCGGCAGTTCCGGTACCACTCCCGGCGCCACCGGCAACCCCGCCGTCAAACCCCAAGCAGTAAACGGGTCGGCGTGCCGCGCCGCTCAGCGCGGCACGCCCCCCTGCACCGCACGACCGACCACGATGGTGATGTTGTCGGTCCCGCCCGCGGCCAGCGCATCGTCCATGAGGTCCTCGCAGACCTGGCGCGCTGACGTCATCGACATCAGGCGCTCCCGGATGCGCTCATCGCTGACGTGCTTGGTGAGGCCATCGCTGCACAGCAGGTTGACCACGCCCCATCCGACCTCGACCCCGGTGACGATCGGATCGGTTTGCGGCCCGCCGATCGCACTCGAGAGGGTGTGTGCGAGCTGCGCGGCTGCACGATCGGTGCGCGTGAAGACCCCACGGTCGATGAGCTCCTGCGCCAGCGTCTGGTCGCGGCTCACCTGCGTGAGCACCCCATCGCGCAGCTGGTAGTACCGGCTGTCACCCACCTGGAGCAGGTACGCCCGCGGCCAGACGCCGAGCCAGAGGGTCAGTGTCGTCGCCCCCATGCGGCGCCCCTCCCGCTCCCCCCGCTGCAGCAGCTCCTCGTGACAGCGATACGCGGCATTCTCCAGCGCCTGGATGAACGCCGCGTCGTCCGTCGTGTCCGCCGTGTAGTAGCAATGGGTGCTGTGCGTCAGGTACGAGGCGATGGTCTCCACCGTGAAACCAGAGGCCTCTTCCCCGCCGGCACTCCCGCCAACGCCATCCGCCACCATGGCGAGAAAGGCCAGGCGATCGGTGCCCGGCGTGTGCAACTGCATGGTGGGAAGGCTGGTGGAGTGCACGTCGAGCTGCTTGCGCAACGAAGCGACCAGGAAGTGATCCTGGTTGGTCTTGCGGACGCGACCCACGTGCGTGAGCCCGAACACGTCGATCTCATGATCGAGCGGCTTGACCACGATCGGCGCTGCCTGCTGTACCTCGGAACGGTCCATGGCCTGTGCCCTCCCCCCTCGTGTAGGGAGTGTGGGCCCCGGACCCCTCGCCGTCAACCGGGAGGGTCAGGGCGTGTGAAGGCTGAACACGGTGATGGTCGGGCTGCCGGGGAACGGATCGCTCCAGTACCGCGAGGTGGTCCCGGACGCGACCGCGACATATTGAGTTGCGCCGACCTGGTACGTGACCACCCCGCCGCCCGCCTGTCCCCCGGTATTGTGCCGGAACAGCACCGCGCCGGTGCGCGCGTTCAGCACGAGGAAGTCCCCGGTCAGCTCGGCGGCAAGAACCACCCCTCCGGCCGTCGTGGTCACGGCTGCGACGACCGGCTTGCGCGAGGCATAGCGCCACCGCACGGCCCCGGTCGAACCATCCGAAGCGGTGATCCAGCCGCGCGACAGCGTGTCGAGGGTGACCCGGCCGCCCAGGTAGTTGGTAAACGGCACGAACTTGATGTCGTCTTCCTCGTCAACGAAGAAGGTGGCGCACCAGTCGACCGCGGGCGTGACCAGCAGGTTCCCGGGCTGGAACCAGGCGGAACCATTCCACTGCACCCCACCAAAGACGCCAGGGCAGGCATGCGTCCCCTGGGTGGTGACCGGCGCCTCCGCGTTGAGGATCGTGGTCACCGGTACCTCGAAGATCCGTTCGTGCGTCTCGCGATCGATCACCCGCAGGTGCCCGTCCTTGCCCGACGTCGCCACCAGGTCACGCATCTTGCCCTTCGCCATCGCGCGATACTGGGGACTGACCTGCGTCAGGTCCCAGTCGTGATCATCGAGCGGCACGAGTTGGTCGTACCAGGCCAGCGTACCTGACGCGGCGTTGAGCGCGACCAGCGAGTTGGTGTACAGGTTCGTGCCGCCGCGAAGGGCGACGGGAAAGTCCGGCGCCGGATTGGCTGCCGGCACGTACAGCAGGCCCCGCGACAGGTCGAAGGACAACGGGGTCCAGACGGCCCCTCCCCCGATCGGCAGCTTGCTGTCCTGCTTCCACGTCTCGGCGCCGGGCTCCCCCGGCTCCGGCACGATGTTGAAGCGCCAGACCCGTTCGCCATCGCTGACGCGGTGCGCCGCGATCCAGCCGCGAATGGCGAATTCGCTGACCGCCGTGCCGATATAGACCAGGTCGTCGTGGATCGTGGGCGGCATGGAGATCAGCTCGCCCTTGAGGGCGTCCGACACCCGTCGCGCCCATAGCAAGCGGCCGGTGGCGGCATCCAGGGCGACGAGATATCCGTCGAGCGTCGCGCGAATCACGCGTCCTTCCGCGATCGCAACACCACGGTTGGCCAGCCCGGTCGGTGCCCCGGGCATGGTGGAGCGCCACTCGTGCCGCCACTTGGGGCGACAGGTGGCCGCATCGATCGCCATCGTCACCAGGCTTGCCGTGAAGTACATCGTGCCATCGTGGACCACGGGACCGGTCTGGAACGCGGCCGTCTCGCCCACCTGAAAGGAGCAGGACACCCGGAGCCGCGACGCATTGGCGGCCGTCACCTGCCGCAGCGGAGAGAAGCGCGTCCCGGCATAGTCACGCGTGTGCATGAGCCAGTCGCGGCCCGACGGCGAGCCGGCGCGCAATTCCGCACGCGACGGGGAGGTGGTCGTGGGTTGCAGTCCCCGTGGTCCGGGGACGAAGTCGGGGCGTCGCGGCGGCTGCTGTGCCGTCGTGCGCGCAGGAGGTGCCAGGGAGACCGAGGCGAGGACCGCACTATCCGCCACGAGGGGGCGCGCGCCCGCCGCGAAGCCGTTCTCCTCCAGCAGGTGCGCCGTCACCGCGAGGTACTCGTCGTCGGTCAAGGCGTGCGTCGCGCCTGACGGCATCGTGGTCCTCGTCAGGTGGAACAGGTCGCGCAGCGTCCGTCCGCCGGTGGACCACTTCGCGAGGAACTCCCGTCCCTTGAGCGCAGCGGCACTGCCACCGGTCAGGTCGCGTCCATGACAGGCCGCGCATTCGCGCGCGTACAGCGTACGCCCGCCGGCCGCCTGCGCCTCGGTGAATGGCACCGCGCCCGCCTGGGCCTCGACGCCTAACGCGGCGCACACCACACTCATGACCACGATCCCACGCATGCGATCGCTCCCGGGCGACGAGGACCGACAATGCTCGCAGCCACGCCGCGAGGTCGCAAGCCGTCTGGTGCCCCGCGCCGCCGCTCGTAAGTTCCGGCATGCGCTCTCCTGTGCTTCTCCTCATGGTGGTGGCGTCCGCCTGCGACCCCCGACCGCCGCAACCGTCCTTTGAGCCCATGAGTGACGTCAAGACACTCATGGCCGCCGTGATCGAGCCCGCCGCCGAGGTGTACTGGGATGCCGTCGGGTCGTGGGACGACTCGACGGGAACCCACGTCATGGTCCCGACCACGGACAGCGCCTGGTCCGCCGTGCAGGCCGCCGCGATCACGGTCGGGGAAAGTGGGAACCTGCTGTTGATCCCGCCGCGCGCCGTGGACCAGGGGACGTGGGCGCAACTGGCACGAGGGATGACGACGGCCTCCCGCGAGGCGCTGGCGGCGGCCATCGCGCGCGACACGTCCCGCGTCTTCAGCGCGGGCGCGGCGCTCTACGACGCGTGCACGGCGTGCCACGCCAAGTACGCGACGGAGATCCTTCGCCCCAACGCCAAATAGCATGCTCCGCGACGCGCTCACCTGGCTCGCCGGGACGCAATGGAGTGTGTCGCTGCACGAGTCGCTGTGGGTGTGGCCGCTGCTCGAGTCCACGCATGTGCTCGCCCTGGCGTGGTTCGTCGGCGCCGCCATTGCGCTCGACCTGCGACTGCTTGGCGTGACCCCGCGCTCGATCCCCGCGCGCAGCTACACCCAGCGACTCCTTCCCTGGACCCGTGCCGGGTTCGCGCTCATGGTCGTGACCGGTGTCCTCCTGTTCACGGCGACCCCGGTGACCTACTACGAGAGCCTCTTCTTCCGGATCAAGGTGCTCCTGCTGTTGGTGGCCGGTGCCAACGTGTGGTACTTCCACGGTCGCACCCAACGCGGGGTGGCCGCGTGGGACACGGGGGTGCGCCCGCCCCGGGCCGCGCGCGTGGCGGCCGTGGTCTCGCTCGTCGCGTGGGGAGGCGTCGTGGTGGCGGGCCGCCTCGTGGCCTATAACTGGTTTGCGTGCGACCTGCAGACGCGGGCAACCTGGGTGACCCGGCTGTCGGGATGCCAGCTCCCGTGATCGAGCTTCTCCCCTTCTTCGAGTGGTGCGAGGCGAGTGCGCTCGGCCAGGTCGTGCGCACCTCCGTCTGGCTCTTCCCGGTGATCGAGGCGGGACACCTGCTGGCCCTCTGCCTCCTGGGCGCGGGCTTGCTTGTCGTCGACGCCCGCATGCTGGGCCGCGGCCTCACCGACGTGCCCATCGCCGAGATCCACGCCGCGCTCGCGCCGTGGCTGCGCCGCGGCGTCTGGCTCCTCATAGCCACCGGGGTACCCCTGTTCATGTCCGAGGCGGTGAAGTGCTACTACAACCCCAGCTTCTGGGTGAAGATGGCCACGCTCCCCGTCGCCATCGTTTTTACCTGGCGGGTCCGCTCGCGCGTGGCGCGCACTGCCGGAGAGGCGACCGCACACACCCGACTGGTGGCCGCGACGTCGATGGCGCTCTGGTTCGTCGTCGCGGCCGCGGGGCGGTGGATCGGCTTCTCGTCCTGAGACGCGCTTACGGCTTCTTCTTTGGCGCCTCGGTCGGATCCCGACCATCCTTGGGCGCCCCGGTGCCTGACGAGCCCATGAAGATCTTGCGCCCGTCGGTGAACGTCACGTCCCGTCCGTTGGCCCGCTTGAGCGAGTGGTCCTTGGTCTGGTAGCCGTCGATGATCAGCTCCGTGCCAAAGGTCAGCGATTGCCGCGTGAGCCCCCGCCGCAGGAGCGTGTTGGGGGTGCCCCCCTCGATCATCCACACCTCCGCCTTCCCCTGCTTGTTCATCACCTCGACGTGGATCCACGCATGGGGGTTCACCCACTCGAGCTTGACCACCTTCCCCTGCAGCCGGATCGGCGCATTGGGATCAAACTCCGCGCCAAAGGCGTGATGCGCCCAGAGCGGCGCCGTGGAGGCCAGCACCAGCACCATCGCGGCCGCGGCCGCAGCGAGAGATCGTCGCATCACTCCTCCTTCGGGTTCGGCTTGCGGGCGGGCGCGGGTTTCCGTCGCGCCGCATCCCGTTCCTGCGCACGTGCCCCGCTCAGGACGTTGGACAGGGCGTAATTCCCTTCATGACACGCGTACTCGTAGATCTGCTCGTCCATCTTGAGGAAAGGTAGTTCCCCGCCCCACGGCGCCGAGAAGGTGGTCGAGTCCTCGACGTGGAAGCGGTAGTTGAGGGCGCGCTCACCGACCCGCACGAGGCGCTCCGTCACCTTCAGGTGCTCCGAGGCCCCGCGGAAGGTCTGGTCGGGATGGAAGTTGGTGGTCTCCACCACCAACGTGTCGCCGACCCAACGGCCGTACGACAGCCCCATCCAGGGGCGTTGCGTCGAGGGCTCCGCCGGTGGGGCGCCGAGGTGGATGATCCGGGCATCGTGGACCATCTCGGTCATGATCATGACATGGTCTTTCGTCTGCACGATCGTGTAGTTGTTGTTGTAGAAGTAGTTCGGGAGCATCGGCGGCCCCGCGTTGGAGCCAAAGCTCATGATGCACCGCTCGGCCAGGGGTCGATTCTCGGGATTGTCGTACTGGCCCATGCCCGCAAAGCGACGCGCGCGTTCCATCTGGCGCGACCGCGCCCCGGCCGTGAGCGCCGGCACCCGGCCGTTGGCCGGGTAGGTGATGATGGAGCCGCGCGCCTCCCCATTCACGACCATGATGTGATCGCCGGCGTCGATCCAGAAGTAGTTGTACCCGCCGACCATTCCCGCGGCTCCGGTGGAACCATCTCCACCCACTGGAGGCGCGGTGCGATTCGGGTCGCTCTTCTGGCTCAGCTTGTCGATGGAGTCGGTCCGCACCTTCTCCAGCATCGCGACCTGCGCGGCGCTCAGCACCAGCGGGAGCCCGGCGGGCCGCTCCAGGGGAGTCAACGTCGCGTTGGTCCAGTTCCCCTGGAGGTCGGGATGTCCGTGGCTGGTCCGCGAGGGGACCCAGGGGCGCGCCGGTGCGGCGGCCTGGGCAAGCACACCACCCGCCGGCACCAGGAGAAGCACGACGACCGCGGCAAGGCGAGGGATGGTCATGGCTTGAGGGGTGACTTGCGCAGGTGCCCGTAGAGCAGCTCCTCGACGAACTCCACACACTTGAACTGCCCGAGGCGCGCCTCGGGGTCGACGTTGCGGTACAGCGTCAGGCGCATGGACCACGGCCGCGTGAAGGTCTCCGGATCGTCGATGGTGGCCTCGTAGCGCATGTGGTCGCGTCCGAGCAACGTGTACCGCTCCACCACCTTCATGGCGGCGCTGTGATGGTTGCCGGCGCGGTCAAACCAGGTGGCATCGTTGAAGCCGCGCACGGTGACCTCGAAGGTATCACCATCCCATCGACCAACCGATTGCCCCATCCACGCGTCCACCTGTGGTTCCCCCGGGTCGCTGAGGTAGATGTGACGGACCGCCCCCGCGTACTCGTATGTGAAGAAGGTCGCCGAATCGCCCTGGAAGATCTGGAACGGGTACGGCATGTACGTCGCCCGCGGAACACCCGGGAGGTAGCACCGCACCTCGGGATCGCGCGCCAGCCACTGGGCGCGGTTCTCGTTGCGGCGAGCCAGCGCTTCCGGCTTGTAGGGGAGCGGGCCGCCCGCGACGATCCCCGGCCCACCGGGCACCGCGCCGATCGCGCCGAGGGCCACGACCTCCTTCGCCGGGACCGGCACGACGGGCCCCGGCCGCAGGGCCAGCGCCGCGCGCGGATCGTGCGGCTCGATGTCGTAGTTGGCGTGGGTGCCTAACGCCTGCCAGATCCCGCTCAGGTCCGGACGTCCCTGCGGGGTCCGCGGAATCCCGGGAGCGTCCTGTCCGGACGGCGCGCCGCGCTGCATCCAGGTGCGCGCCTGCGCCCGGACCACGTCGAGCAGGTCGCCCATCACCAGGTTGACGTCGATCAGGTGCAGCCCCCACACCGCCTGTGCCGCCGTACCGGGGCCGATGTCACCGGGGATGTCATCGGCCCGTGGATCCGCCGGATCGGCCTGCACCGTGACCTCCAGCCGTGACCCGTTGGCATCGGCCACGCACGCCGCGCGCAGCAACCCCGGGACCTTCACAAAGGGGGTCTCGATCGCTGTCCCACCGGTTACCCAGGGATGCGGACGCGTGCCCGCACTGCCGGTGATGGCGCGTCCCTTTCCCGTCAGGTAGGCCTGCAGCGGTGCGGCACCTCCCGCCAGCGCAGCCGGATTGGTGCACGCGGCCTCCTGGCCGGCCGCGGCGACACGACCGAAATACGCGCGTGCAGCGGGGGGCACGGTCGACCGAAACGCACCAAACGAGATGAGGCAGCCGACCTGGCCGTTCGTGCGACACAAGGGAATGGACTGATACGTGGCACCCACATCCCGGCCGGCGGTCACCGGGATCGCCGTCCCGAGGAGCATGGCCGAGACCAATTGCCGCTGGATCGGCTTCCCCTCGATCTCGTGCTTGATGAGCTCCGTCAGCACCATCGCCCCCTGCGAGTGGCCGACCAGCACCACACCGCGCCCCTGGTTATCCCGGCGGAGGTAGTCGTTCCAGGCCGCGAGCACGTCACCGTAGTGCTGGCCACGCGTGAGGGAGACCGCCTGCCCCCCCGCCAGCGACTGACGCAGCGCCTTCAGCGTGACCTGGCGATACAACGGGGCAAACGGACGACAGACGGACGCGAACCGGGCGAACTGCTGGCGAATGACGTTGCGCTCCTCCTCCCCGGCCACCATGTCGCTGTAGGTCGTCGTGTCTTCCGACACCGTCGGGTACACATAGAAGCAGTCGATGCCCGGATTCGCCGCCGGCGTGAACGTCTCGGCGGTGGTGCGGCCGTCGGCGGCGACCACGGTCGCCGTGAGGTCGATCGCGCAGGCGTCCACACGGCCCGGTCGACACAGCCATGATTCGTCGCGCGCGTACGACACGGTCGACGGGAGCTGCTGCAGCGCGAAGAGCAACGGAAGGAGCATGTACATCCGTAGTGGGGACCCGTGACGCTCGACTCCCCGCGACCCTTTGTCAACCCGATAAGAGGCGCCCAAGACACCGCGCGGCGTCTCGGGGCGCCGTGACCACCGCTGTCATCCCCCTTCCCGGATCGCGGCGCCCACCATGAACGGCACCGTGCGTGCCACCCGCTCTTCGGTCACTGGGGCCTCGCAAGCCTCGATCGAAAGATCGGGAGAGGTGGAAAATCCCCAATCCCGACGTTCCGAGAGGTCACGGCGGACTGGCGGCCCCAGGTGTCATCGCAGGCATGACCCATGCGTCCGCCTCGCCTGCATGGCATGGCCCTCAGCTCACCCCACTCCGCGGTCGCACCACGATGTTCGGGATGTTCCTCGACTTGAGCAGGTCGTTGAACGCCTGCAGGTCCCGTGAGATCAGCAGGTCCAGCGCATTCAGGTGATCCCGCAGCTGCGTATTCAGGATCGTGCGCACCTCGGTCGCCTGGTCGGTGGGTTTGTGATCGGACGCCGAGAGCCCGCCGGTGAGGTAGTTGAGCTTGGAGAGGAGCTTCGAGCCGAAGCGCACCCCGTCCTGGCCCCCGCCGGTCTGCCGCAGGTCGACCAGGTTCATCTCGAGGTCGATGAGCTTCTGCTGGAGCTCGGTGGCCGTCCGCCGGACCTGGGCATCCTCGACAGCGCGCCCGATCCCTTCGAGCTGCACGCGCATCGACTCGATGCGATGCACGGCATCGGCGCCGTCGTTCATGTCGCGCGCGATCTGCGTGAGCATGGCCACCTGCGCGGTGATGTCGCCCTCGGTCCCGCCGCTGTTCGGGTCCTTGCGCACCTCAACGGTCTGCGACTGTGATTGGCCCCCGGCGTTCAGCGTGACCGTGTAGGTCCCCGGTGGCGCGAGGATGCTGAGCCGACCCGTGCCCGGCGCCACGCGTCCCTCCGGTCCCGGGATGATGTGCGGCGCGTACATGGGCGAGGTGCGCAGCCGCACCTCCATCGTGGGCTCGTACCGCAGGTCCCAGTACACGCGGTTCACGCCGGCCGTGTTGGTCCCCGTGAGGGTGCGCACCACCTGCCCCTGGGCATTCGCCACCGTGAGGGTCACGCGTCCCTGCACCGGCTGCTTGAGGAAATAGTTGATCCCGGCGCCGTACCGCGGGTTCTCCCCGGTGGTGGGATCGTCGTAGGTGGTCGACGGCGCGGTGATCGGCCGGAATCGATAGGCAAAGCGCTGCGTGAAGAGGTGCACCTCCTTCGCCAGCACCTCCGGGGTCAGCTGCCGGAGCACGGTGATGTCATCCATGATCCAGAAGCCGCGCCCATACGTCGAGATCACCAGGTCGCTGAAATGCGGCTGGATCACGATCCCCGACACCGGCGCCGCCGGCAGGTCGTTCTGCAGTGGCTGCCAGTTCTCCCCGTCGTCAAAGCTCACGTAGATCGCGTTCTCCGCCCCGGCGAAGAGCAACCCGCGGCGCACCGGATCCTCGGCGATCACCCGCACGTAGCTCAATGGACTCACCGGGATCCCGTTCACGATCTTGCGCCAGGTGCGGCCGTAGTCCGTGGTCTTGTAGATGAACGGGTCGCGGTTGTTCACCTGGTGGTAGTCCACCGTGAGGTACGCGGTGCCCGCGTTGTACCTGGACGGCGCGATGGAGCGGATCGAGCCCCAGGGCAGCAGCCCCGGGAGGTTTGCCGTCACGTTGGTCCACGTCTTCCCGTTGTCGCGCGTCAGCTGCACCAGCCCGTCGTTGGTCCCCACCCAGATCAGCCCCTTCTCGATCGGCGACTCGGCAATCCCGTACACGACACCGGTGTACTCGACGCCGATGTTGTCCGGGGTGAGCCCGCCGGAACTCCCCTGCCGGCTCTTGTCGTTGAGCGTGAGGTCCGGCGAGATCACTTCCCAGCTCTGCCCGCCGTTGGTGGTGCGGTGCACGTGCTGGCTTCCCACGTACAGCGTGTTCCGGTCGTGCGGCGAGATCTGCAGCGGTGAATCCCAGACAAAGCGGTACTTGTGGTCCGCCGGCGGGCCGTTGAGCTGCTGCGGCCAGATCTCGACGTTGCGGAACTGGCGACGCTCCTCCTCGAAGCGCACCACGATCCCGCCCACCATCCCTGATCCCGAGGCGGTCGACCAGACGATCTTCGAGTCGACCGGGTCCGGCGTAGCCCAGCCGCTCTCGCCGCCACCAACGGAGTGCCACATCCCGCGCGGGATGCCCCCGTCCCCGCCGAAGCCCTGCACCCGACTATTGGACGGCCCGCGATACGACGGCTCGTCCTGCTTGTTGCCGAGCACGTTGTACGGAATCTCGTTGTCCACCGTCACATGGTACATCTGCGCATTGAGCAGGCGCTGGCGGAACCAGGTCTTCCCGCGGTTCTGCGAGATAGACAGCCCCTGGTCGTGGGCGACGATCATCCGGTTGCCGTTGCCGGGATCGATCCACATGTCGTGGTGGTCACCGCCCGGCGCCTCGCCGCGCTGCAGGACGTTGATGGCGCGCCCGCCGTCGATGGTCTTCGCGAAGGACGCGGTCAGGAAGTACGCCTCGTCTTCATCCGAGGGATTCACCACGACGCGCGAGTAGTAGTGCGCACGGCCCATCGCGTTGCGGTCGCGGGAGATGAGGGCCCAGTTCGCCCCACCGTCCTCGCTGCGCCAGAGTTGCCCGCTCTCGGTCTCCTGCCCTTCCCAGGGCACACCATCCCCCGTCTCGATCAACGCATACACGCGATCCGGGTTGGACGGCGAGATGGCCAACGCGTGCTTGCCGGTGGGCTTGGTTGGGAGGCCGCGCCCGACGAGGCGCGTCCAGGTGGTCCCACCATCGCGCGACGTGAACAACCCACTCCCCGGGCCACCGCTGCGACGCCCCCAGGTCTTGATCTCGAACTGCCACATCCCCGCGTAGAGAATGCGGGGGTTGCGCGGGTCCATGGCGAGGTCCGAGCACCCGGTGTTCTCGTCCACATGCAGCACGCGCGTCCAGTTGGCGCCCCCGTCCGTCGTGCGAAAGACACCACGCTCCGGCTGGGGGCCATACGAATGCCCAAGGGCGCACGCCAGCACGACATCCGGGTTCTGCGGATGGATCGCGATGCGCGCAATGCGCCCCGTCTTCTCCAACCCGACCTGCGTCCAGCTCTGTCCGGCGTCGGTCGACCGGTACATCCCCATGCCGAGCGAGATGTGCGAGCGAATGTGGGCCTCGCCGGTGCCCGCGTAGATCACGTTGGGATCCGACTTGGCGATCGCGAGCGAGCCGATCGACTGCACGGGATGTCCATCAAAGATCGACTTCCAGTTCACACCGGCATCGACGGTCTTCCAGATCCCCCCGGAGGCCGAGCCGACGTAGTAGGTCATCGGGTCGCCGGGAACGCCGGCCGCCGCCGAGAAGCGGTTGCCCTCCGGGCCGATCGTGCGCCAGTGGAGCCCCTTGTAGACGTCCGGAGACACACGTGCGCCCTGGGCGGTGGCCGTCAGGGCGTAAGCGGCGAGGGAGAGTACGGCGGCGGAGCGGAACATGGCAGGACGGGTGCGGGGGGCAGGAGCCGGGCGCTTGGCCCTGATCCTACCCCCCGATACCACGGCCGTCAAAGCGACGTGTTCAAGGCTTCGTCCATCCGGGCAACCCAACACCAGCGTCGCTCACCTATCGGCACCTGCCAGTTCGCGCTCGCGAAGGTGAGACCAGAGGATGGGCACGACCACCAGGGTGAGTATCGTGCTGGACGCCATGCCACCGATCATCGGGACCCCGATCCGCTTCATCACGCTGGCGCCCGTCCCATCGGCCCACAGGATCGGGAGGAGGCCAATCATGGTGGACGCCACCGTCATCATCTTCGGGCGCACCCGCTCCACCGCCCCTTCCATCACCGCGAGATACAGGTCCATACGCCCCGGCCGCCGACCGGCTTCCCCCGCCTGCGCGGCGCGCCGCGCCCACGCCTGGTCGAGGTACACCAGCATCAGGACCGAGGTCTCGGCCGCCACTCCGGCCAGGGCAAGGAATCCCACCGTCACCGCCACCGACCAGTTGTAGTCGAGCGCCCAGAGCAACCACACGCCCCCCACGAGCGTGAACGGCACCGACAGCATGACGAGCAGCGTCGCGCCAACACTGTGGAAGTTGAAGTACAGCAGGAGGAATACGATGACGAGGGTCGCCGGGACGACCAGCCGCATGCGCTCGGCGGCGCGCTGCATGTACTCGAACTGTCCGCTCCAGGTGAGGGTGTAGCCTGGCGGCAGCGACACACCGCGCGCGATCTCCGCACGCGCGCGGGCGACGTAACCGCCGAGGTCGTCACTGGCGACGTCGACGAAGACCCACGCCGTCGGCACGGCCCCTTCCGTGCGGACGACCATCGGGCCCGGTACCTGCTTGATGGTGGCCACCTGGCCGAGCGGGACCTGCGCCGTCCGCGCAGCGGTGGGCATACCCCCGGCACTCCCCATCGCGGCAGGGACTGCGAGGCGTCCTCCCTCGTGCGCCACGGGGACAAGGACAGCGGCGAGACGCTCCGGCGTGTCGCGCAATTCCTGCGGGTACCGCACGCGTACCCCGTAGCGCGCGCGCCCCTCCACGGTCTGGGTGATGGTCATGCCGCCAATGGCGGTGGCGATGACGGTCTGCACGTCGCCGACATTGAGGCCGTGCCGGGCCGCCGCCTCGCGGTCGATGTCGATGTCGAGGTAGTAACCGCTGACCGCGCGTTCCGCGTACGCACTCCGTGTTCCCGGGAGACCCTGCAGCACACGCTCGACCTCGGTCCCGAGTCGTTCGAGGACGGCGAGGTCAGGCCCGAACACCTTGACCCCCACTGGGGTGCGGATCCCGGTCGCGAGCATGTCAATGCGCCCGCGAATCGGCATCGTCCACGCATTCGTGACGCCCGGAAGGCGAACCGCCGCGTCCATCTCGGCAATGAGGGCTTCGGTCGTGAGTCCGGGGCGCCACATGGCGCGGGGCCTGAGCTGGATCGTGGTCTCGGCCATGTCGAGCCCCGCAGGATCGGTCGCCGTGTTGGCCCGCCCGGCCTTGCCCCACACACTCTCCACCTCTGGAAAGCGTGCGAGGATCGCGTCCTGCTGCCGAAGGAGCTCGCGCGCCCGTGCCACGCTGATGCCGGGCAGCGTCGTCGGCATGAAGAGGATCGTCCCCTCGTCCAGCGGCGGCATGAATTCGCTCCCGAGTCGCTGGAAGGGGATCCAGGTCAGGACAAACAGGGCGACGGCGCCCCCAACCACGCCGGCGCGGTGGCGCAGGGCCCACTCGAGCACCGGACGATAGGCGGCGATAAGGAGCCGACTCAGGGGATTCGCGTGCTCCCGGTAGATGCGCCCACGGATGAACATCCCCATGAGCACGGGAACCAGGGTGACGCTGAGGAGGCTCGCCGCCGCCATCGCGAGGGTCTTCGTCAGCGCGAGCGGCTTGAAGAGGCGTCCTTCCTGTCCCTCGAGCGTGAACACCGGGAGGAAGGAGACCGTGATGATGAGCAGGGAGAAGAACAGCGACGGGCCCACCTCCCGCGCGGCCGCCCGTGCCACCTCCCAGCGCTCCGTGGCGGTGAGCGACGCGGTGTCGATGAAGGCCGCCCCGTCCGGCATCCGCCGTTCCAGGTGCTTGTGCATGTTCTCGACCATCACCACCGCGGCGTCCACCAGCTCGGCGATCGCGAGGGCGACCCCGCCTAACGACATGAGATCCACCCCGATCCCCAGCGTCTTCAGGCCGAGGAAGGCCACCAGCACACTGACCGGGAGGGTGACCACCGCCACCAGGGCCGACCGGGCGTGCAAGAGGAAGACAATGCAGATCGCGGCGACAATGAGCGCCTCCTCCCACACCGTCCGGCGCAACGTGTCGATCGCCTCGAGAATGAGCCCGCTCCGGTCGTACACCGGCCGCACGACCACTCCCGGTGGCAATCCGGCGGCGACCGCCACCATTCGCTCCTTCACCCGCTCGATGGTCAACAGGGCATTCTCGCCGGATCGCATGACCACGATCCCCCCGACGGCATCGCCGCGACCGTCGAGGTCCGTGATGCCCCGGCGCACCGCGGGGCCGATGGTGACGCGTCCCAGTTCCGCCACGCGGACCGGGGTGCCCGCGGGAGTGGCCCCGACGACGACCTGCTCGATATCACCAATGCCATCGAGGTAGCCGAGGCCACGCACCATGTGCTCGCGCTCGGAGAGCTCCATGACCATGGCGCCAACATCGCTGTTCGCTCCCTGGAGGGCCGCCATGACGCTCGTCACCGGGATCCCGTACGCCAGGAGGCGCGCGGGATCGAGGTCCACCTGGTACTGCTTCTCGAACCCACCCACGGTTGCCACCTCGGCGACGCCCGGCACTGCGGTGAGGGCATACCGGATCGACCAGTCCTGCAGGCTGCGCAACTCCGCGAGGCTCATCCGACCGGTGGTATCCTCCAACACGTACTGGTAGACCCAACCCAGGCCGGTCGCGTCGGGACCCAGGGTCGGAGCGACCGTGGCGGGGAGGCGTCCGCGCAGGCCCGCCAGGTACTCCAACACGCGCGTGCGCGCCCAATACAGGTCCGTCCTGTCGTCGAAGATCACATAGACGAACGAGATGCCGAAGAACGAGTACCCGCGCACCGTCCGGGCGCCGGGCACCTTGAGCATCTCGGCCGCGATGGGATAGGTGACCTGGTCCTCAACGATCCGTGGCGCCTGCTCCCCGTACTCCGCCTGCACGATGACCTGCACGTCCGAGAGGTCCGGGATGGCCTCGAGCGGCACCGTGCGCAGCGCCCACAGGCCCGCCATCGCGAGGACGCCCGTGAGCAGGAGGACGACGAACCGGTTGCGGATGGACCAGTCGATCAGCGTGTGCGGACGCATGGGCTAGTCCTCCTTTCGCCGATGGCTCGTGTCCCCCGCCTGGCCCCGCACCACCGGAGCGGCAGCGGGCGGCATGGTGATCTCCATCCCCGGCATGTCGCCCATGCCGCCTAACGCGGTCCCCAGGTTGGACTCGGCATCCACGAGGAACGTACCCGTGGCCACGACCGTGTCGCCGAGCGCCACCCCGCGAAGGATCTCGACCATCTCGTGCGTCGTGGCGCCGATGGTCACCTGGCGCGGCTCCAGCCGGCCGTCGGCACGCTTCACGAACACGAGGGATCGTTCCCCGGTGACGAGGACGGCGTTCCGCGGCACCACCATGACCGGCGCGGCCCCACTCGCCGCACCGGCAATCGTCAAGACGGCGGCCATCCCGGGCTTCAGGCGCAGTCCGCGGTTCGCCATCTCGACGCGCACCCGCGCGGTGCGCGTCTCCAGTGACAGGGTGGGCGCGACCCAGGAAATCCGGCCGCTCCACCGCTCCCCGGGCAAGGCGTCGAACTCCGCCGTCACCAACTGTCCGATGCGCACGGCCCGGAGGTCCTGTTCGTATACCTCGCCTTCCACCCAAACGGTGGAGAGGTCGGCCACGCGGAAGAGGAGGTCACCGGCCATGACGCGCTGCCCCGGCGTGACGTTCTTCTCCACCACCACGCCCGACGCCGGCGCGTACAGCGTCACGGTGCGCTCGGCGCGCCCCCCGTCCTCGATGCGCGCCACCATCTGGGACGGGATCTCAAGCAGCGCGAGGCGGTTCCGCGCCGCCTCCACCAGGTCCCGGGCGTTGGCGAGCGCTTCCGGGGTGCCACCCGCCACCGTCGCCTGCAGGCGGCGCGCGAGCAGCAACTCTTCCTGCAGGGCGACCAGCATCGGGGAATACAGGCTCAGCAACGGCTCGCCCCGACGCACGGCTCGTCCGGTGAAGTCCGCGTGGAGCGTCTCCACCCACCCATCGACGCGCGACCCCACCGCCGACTGGCGTGTCTCGTCCACCGACACCTGGCCGGCCGTTCGCACCTCACGGGACAACGCCTGGAGGGCAACCGGCGCGTAGGTCACACCGATCCGTCGCGCCTGGTCGCTCGACAGGGTGACGAGGCTGCCTCCGCCGGATGAATCGCGCGCGACCATTGCCGCGTGGTCGTGCGCGCCGGTCGCCGCCGGCGCCGCCCCGGGCTCGCGCGTCATCCACCAGGCCACCCCGAGGGCGAGGAGTGGCAGCAGGACACCACCGGCCGTGCTCACCATCCTCCGTGAACCGAACGCCGCGGCAGTCGCGGCGTCGGCCGGCGTCGAGTCGTGCAACGGGCGCTCAGTCATGGAACGACTCCGGGGGCGATGAATGGGTGGGGAGAAGGGACTGACCGAGGAGCATCTCGAGTTCCGCCCAGGCTCGACCCTCATCCGCCTCGAGGGCGAGCAGTTCCTGGCGATACCGGTTCAGCATCATCCGGCTTTCGAGGACCGTCATGACATCCACCCCTCGATTCCGGTAGGCATTGAGCGTCGCATCGGCCGTCGCGAGCGCCTGCGGCAAGACGGTGCCCTGGTACAGCGCCTTGAGGCGTCGCGTGCTGGCGATCGCCAGCCGGGCCTCGGTCACTTGCGCACGGGTTTCCGCGCGCATGCCCGCGACCTCCGCCTCCGCCATGCGCCGCATGGCCGCGGCCTCCGCGCGCATCGGGAGTTGGCGGGACCGCGCAAAGATGGGGAGCGAGGCGCCGAACATCAGCGATCCCATCCGGTCGATCCCCATCTCGGCACGACGCTGGCCATACTGCATCCCGACTTGCAGATCCGGCCAGCGCTCTCGGCGCGCAACGTCGCCATCGGCAACGGTGACGCGCACATCGGCCGCGCCTGCCGCAAGCATGGGCCGCGCGTCCAGTGCCTTCAGCAGCAAGTGGTCCAGCGACGGCACGGAGTCCGGAAAGAGAGGGAGGACCGGCGCTCCCGCAACCGCATCCGCACTCGTGTCGGCGATCGACGCGAGCCGCGAAACCGCGACCTCCTCCATCGCGGTCATTCGGATGATGTCCTCTTCCATCCTCGCGACCTCGACCTGCGCGCGTAACACGTCGGACTGCTGCCCCTCCCCGACCGCATACATCGCGCTCGCCGCGGTGGCGGCTTCCTGCAGGAGGCGGCGGCCTTCGACGGCGACCCGGGCGGCCTCCCACGCATACCAGCGGTCGTAGTATGCCATGGCCGCCGCGGTCCGGGCCTCCCATACGGCCACACCAACCCGGGACTCCGCCGCCACCACGCGAGCCCGCGCCGCCATCGATGCCGCAGAGAGCTTGCCGGGAAGCGGGACCATCTGCATCACCTGCAGCTGGGCCATCCCCAGGCCGGGATCGGGCCGCAGCGCAGGCAGTGTGTAGTTCATGAAGCCGAGCTGGACCTGCGGATCCGGTGGTCGTGCCGTCCCAGGCACGCGCGCATCGGCCGCGCGCGCGCGGGCGTCGGCCGCAAGGACGCGGGGACTGCGCGTCGCGACCAGCGCCTGGAGGGCGTCGAGTGTCAGGCGCCGCGGCTGCGCCTTGCCGGGGAGTGGAATGAGCGCGCAGGCAGCCGTGATCGCCACGCGGGCGCCTCGGAACCACCGCGTGCGCGCAAGGGCACGAGGATGAAACGGTCTGGACACGGGACCTCTCGTCAAGTGTTGCCGCAGAGTTCACGCGGCGAAAACGGCGCCCGTCGGTGGACGCCGCCTGACGAGTTCAGTCCTTCGGCGGGGGAGGTTCCGGCTTCTGGTCGCGGCCATGGGGCATCGCCGCGGCACCGGGCGCTGGCATCGCGGTGGGCGCCGGCACAAAGGCAACCTCGGTCATCCGTGCCAGCTGCCCAACCACTCCGCAGTGCGCCGGGGCCGCACACCGGTCATCACCCTCCGGCGCGCCATGTCCCACCGGGTGACGACAGACGCCATGATCCACGGGGAGATCCATGCCGTGGCCCGTGTGTCCCACCACCACCGTCGAGGCGTCCGTGCATCGAGGATGCACCCGATCGAGCGTCGTCATCGTGACGCTGAGCATGGTGACGACGAGGACGATCCGCGACAACCACATAAGATGAGGCGAGGCACCGGAAGCGCCCGCGCGATGCGACGAAGTCCCTCCATGCCGTCACGCCGGGCTCGAATTCAATTCTGCCTGCCCACCCGCCGAACGCAAGCCCCATGACTGCGCGGCCAAGTGCATCGGGCGCGCGGGATGGCGACCGCGGGCGTACCGGCGGATGTCCCGCCACACTCGTGTAGGGGAATCCCCGTTGCGCTCGCCTCCCCTTTCGTTGCAGCCCCCGAGCCGTTCCCATCGGCGCCGGCACGCCCTCCCCGCGGCGGTCATGCCTTGAACGGCGTCAGGGAATACCGTCGGTATCCCGGGGGATTCCCGCTTGGCAGGCCGCCGGCGCCACTACAGCTTAATGTGGCGTGAGCGGCCGGCGGCACGAGCCCCGGCGTCACGCGGTACCTGCCTCAAGGGCCCGATGACATGCGAGCGCGGTAGCGCACTCAGGCGCCGCCGGCGGTTTGCACGAGTCACCCGGGGCCAAGGATGATAGGGGGATGCGTACCAGGACTCTGCGCGCCGCGATGGCGGCTGCGCTCGGCACCATGGGAGTCGTTGCCTGCACCGATGGCGCAACCGCACCCAGTGAGACCGTTCGCGTTGCCCAGCTGGAGCAACTCGCGACACGGGCCATCGCCGCCGGCGACCTCTCTGGCGGGGAGCGCCTCAAGGTGGTGGCCAATGCGATCCGCTACGGCGTTCGGCCGGGACGGTACGAGGCCTTTACCGGTGACCGCGTCGAGGAATATCTCGCGCTCGTCCTGGTGGAGGAGCATCGCGGCCTTGAGCCGTACATGCACGACCGCTTTGATCGCTTCTTCTTCCTCTGGCACGAGGCCGACCAGACCAGCCTGCACCTCATGCGGATGAAGACGACCGGAGAGACGGGGGACATGGCGGCGAGCGCCAGCGACCCGGGAGCTGCCGAGTACATGGAAAGCCCGGGGACGTTCACCCACATGAGCGCCTTTGCCGGATTGGGGCGCATCATGGAAGTGGAACTGGGTCGTGCCTGCGAGAACGTGCCGGAGGCCCGTCAGCTGCATCGGGTGGCGTGCCACCGGGCCCTCTTCCGGGTGGGATTTGAGGTAGAGCTCGCCCACGACGAGGTCGGCGCGGCAACGCACATGAAGATGTGGGCGCCAGCGCAGAACGTGCGCGGCATCAAGTGGACGCTGTACGACCCCGAGTAGTCGACGGGACGATCAGCGAACGGGCGGGCCGGGGCAACCCGGCCCGCCCTATTTCACGCCGTCGGCACCCGCAACCCACCGGGCATGCGCTCCACCGCAGGGACCGTGGGCTTTACGCCGGGGGAATGGACGGCACCCCTCAATGGCAGGTCCCGGTACCGGAGTCCGTGAAGGTCTGTCCCGCGACGGGGATGAACTGCCACGCATAACTGCCCGCGCCCAGCGTCAGCTTGAGAACGCCGAAGGTCGAGTTGTTCCGGACCTGGCTATTCGGCTGGATCGTCCCGAGGTTGTAGAACGCGCGGCCGCCGGTGCCTACCGTGAACTGGCGAACACCGGTCGCGGGATCGGCGACCGCAGAGGGCGTCTGCGGAGCGAACCGCTCATACAGGTGCTCGTGCCCGTTGAGGATCACCTCGGCTCCCGCGGCGTAGAGTGCGTCCCAGAAGGGCGCCACGCTGGTGTTGTTGCCATGCGAGGCACCCGAATTGAATCGCGGATGGTGCCAATAGGCGAGCACGCAGGCCTTCGTGGTCGCTGCCAGGTCCGCGTGCAGCCACTGTTCCTGTGCCGAACCCACCGCGCAGCTGACGATCGTACAGTTGCTGTTGAGGACGACGACGTGCCACGCACCAAGGTCGTAGCTGTAGTATCCCTTCGTCGGATCGCCAGCGGCGGCGCCGAAGTACCCGTAGTACCCCGATGCACCGGCCGTTTGGTACTCGTGGTTGCCCACCGATGGCTTGGTGCGCGCCTTGAATGCCCCCCAGGACGGGTCGTAACAGTTGGTGAACTCGGCCGCCGTTCCGGAGTTGTAGACGTTGTCGCCCAGGACGGCAACGGTCCCGGGGATCGTTGCGACGAGCGCGGCCGTGGCCTCGTCGTTCGTACTGGCACACTGGGCGATGTCACCCGCTGCGATCATCGTTTCCGTCGCCGGGGGTGGCGGCGGCGGTGCATTCACCGTAATCGTCGACGTCCCGGTCTTGCCACCACCGGTTGCCGAAATCGTCGCCGTCCCTGGCGAGACGGCGCTGACGAGTCCGCTCGCTGATACCGTGGCGATGGCGGCCGAGCTGGACGCCCATGCGAAACTCACGCCGCCAATGACATTTCCCTTGCGATCAAGCGCGGTGGCCGCCAGCTGCACCGTCTGGCCGGGATCGCGAGTGGCCGTCGCGGGAGAGACCACGATGCGCTGTACTGAGGGCGCGCCACCACCACCACCCTTTGCGAGGAGCGCTTCGTTGGGTTGCACGAGGACCGGCCGCGACGGGCCATCCGTACATGAACCGACCGCGAGGGCCAAGGCCAGCGGGAGCAGGGAGACAGGCCGAACAGGAGGCATCGATGCGCTTGTGAGGGTCACGGTCCGCCAGTGTTCTGGCGAGGTCGACAATAACAACGAGGCCGCGCCCGTGGAGTGACACAAGACACATTGACCTGCGGACACATTGTCCCATGACCGCCCGTGGCGAGCGCCTGTGACGCTCGCCGATCGCGGTCACCCGCCGGCGCCCGAACCGCCGCCCTATCGCGGGAGAGTCAACTACTTCGCGACGGCGCCCAGCAGGAGGCCGAGGAACTCATTGATGGCGTTGTTCTCGATCCACCGCACGACCACGACCAGGTCGTGTTCCGGGCTCACGAAGACCAGGTTCGTCCCGTTCCCCACGTGCCCGAAGGCGCTCGCCGGCGCGTTCGGCATCCACTGGCGATCGGTGTTGAGGAACCAGTTCATGTAGCCGTACGTCGGCTGCGGAACGGTAGGGGTCAGGCTCAGCTTGACCCACTCCTCGGAGAGGATGCGCTTGTCCCCCCACATCCCACGGCGCTGCGTCAACAACCCGAACCGCGCCATGTCCCACGCATTGATGAACATTCCACCGCCCCAGTGCCCACCCCCGGACACGGCCTGCACCGGACGACCATCGAGCGTGATCCAGGCGTTGTCGTACCCGTTCCATCGCCAGGTGCGCGAGGCACCGATCGGGTCCATGAGGTGATCGCGGAGCACCTCCGGCAGCGGACGCCGCCAGATATTCGTGGCCGCGAGCGCCAGCACGTTCACCCGCACGTCGTTGTACTCGTACGTCGTCCCGGGCTGTGCGCGCTTTCGCGTGCGCCACTCGGCGGGGTTCTGCGCCGGGCGATCGGCCCAATCGGGCTTGCCCCACAGGGTCCCTTCCCAGTCGCTGGTTTGCCGCAGCAGGTCATCCCAGGTGATCGTGCGATTGTGCGGCGTCCCCCATGGGTCGATGAAGTCCGAGTGCCCCTCTGACGTGGCGGGCTCGCTCGGCGCCTCGAGCCGCAAGCGATACACCGGGGCCTGCGACTTCCACACCGTATCGCGCACCGACGGTATCAGCCCGCGATCCCAGGCGAGCCCCACCGTCGCGCTCAAGAGGCTCTTCGTCACCGAGTGCGTCATGTCGACGCGGTCCGGCTCGCCCCACGACGCGATGACATATCCACCACGCAAAACCACCCCGCTCGGTTCACCGCGCGGCTTGAAGGGGCCTATCCCCTGGCCGTATGGCTCACGCCCGAAGCTCTGGTAGTGCGAGAGCTCCATGTCGCGTGGGGCGCGCGCGTCCTTCGCCTTGGCAAACTCGATCGCCGCCGTGAGCTTCGCGGGATCCAGGCCAGCCTCCGCGGGTGTCTTTCGCTCCCAGGTGGCGCCGGGGACGTATGGCGTCGCGGCTACCGCCGGACGGGTGCGCGCTTGCGCCGCGACTTCGAACGCGCAGGGTGCCACCAACGCGAGCGAGACAACGAGGGAGCGAATCACGGGAGGCTCGGGCTATGGGTCGGCCGAATTCTACTCGCCGGACGAGCCTCCGCGATGCCGCGACCTCTGGCCGGGTGCCGCGTTGGGGCGACAGATTCGCGCCCATGAAGCGACTCCTCCTCGCGCTCCTCGCGCTCGTCACCGGGCTGGGCGGCACCATGGTCTCCCGCGCCGCCCGCCTTGTTCCCCCGCTCCCCGTGGACACGAGTGGCCTTCCGCCTATGCCATCGATTGACTCCGCGGGCGCCATCCAGCGCCTGGCCGGCGCCATCCGCTACCCCACCGTCTCCTACGCGTCCGGCGCCCCCATCGACACAGCGGCCTTTCGCGGCTTCCACGACCACCTCGTCGCCTCGTTTCCGCAGGCCCACGCCACCCTGACCCGCGAACTCATCGGCGGGCTCAGCCTGCTCTACACATGGAAAGGTGCGGACGCCGCGGCGGCCCCCATCGTGCTGATGGGCCACATGGACGTCGTGCCGGTCCCTGAGCCCAACCTGCCGCAGTGGACGCACACCCCGTTCTCGGGGACGATCGCCGACGGGTTCGTCTGGGGACGCGGCACCCTGGATGACAAGTCAACGGTCCTGTCCTCCATGGAGGCGGTGGAAACGCTGATCCGCAGCGGCTACGTCCCGCCGCGCACCATCTACCTCACCTTTGGCCACGACGAGGAAGTCGGTGGCCGATACGGGGCACGCGCGATGGTCGACACCCTCGTCGCGCGGGGGGTGAAGCCCGGCCTGGTCGTCGACGAGGGCGGCTTCATGGCGTCCGGACTCCTCCCCGGCCTCACCCAGCGGGTGGCCATCGTCGGGATCGCCGAGAAGGGGTACATCTCGCTCAAGCTCACCTCGCGCGCCGACGGTGGACACTCGTCCATGCCCCCGGGCCGCACCTCGGTGGGAGCGCTCGCCCGGGCCATCGCCGCCCTCGAGGCCTCGCCGTTCCCGATGTCCCTCGATGGGCCGACGCGTGGAATGCTCGATGCGATGGGACCGTACCTGCCGTTCTCGCAGAAGGTGGTGATGGCCAACATGTGGCTCACCACGCCCCTGGTCCAACGCACCCTTGCCGCCAACCCCCTCGGCGGTGCGCTCATGCGCACGACCACCTCACCGACCATGCTGACCGCCGGGATCAAGGACAATGTCCTTCCGCCGGAAGCCACCGGGGTGGTGAACTTCCGGATTCGCCCGGGGGAAACGTCGGAGTCGGTGATGGCGCGCGTGCGGGACGTCATCGCCGACACGATGATCACGGTCGCGCCGCTCGACAGCGCGATTGCCAACCCCTCGCCGGTGTCGTCGACCCGCAGCCCGGCCTGGGCGCTGATGCGGAAGACGATCAGCAGCATGATCCCGGGCGAGCAGCCCCCGGTGATTCCCTACCTCGTCATGGGCGGGACCGACGCGAAATACTGGGGACCGCATTCCGACGCGGTCTATCGCTTCCTGCCGATCCCGTTAGGCGACGGCGACCGCGAGCGCGTGCACGGCCTCAACGAACGGGTGGCTGCCAGGGACTACGCGTCCGCTGTCACCTTCTTCATCCGCCTGCTGCAGGGCGTCGGCGGACTCTAGCCCTCAGGCGCCGTCCGCCTGCGGGACCGAGGACGGCGTCGGGCGCCACGGCTCGATGCGGGACGACGGGAGCGACGCCCGGCCGGTGAGCACCGGCCGGCGAGGCTCGCCGGCGGTCCCGGTCGCGTCGGAGCGCTCGACGATTTCAGGAGGGTTCTGGCTCATGCCCCGTGGACGCCCAATGCGCTCCTTCGGTCACATTGCCCGGTGTATCATTCCCCCCCATGCCTGCCCCACGCCCCGATCCCGATTTCGAGATCCCGATCGTTGTCCGCGCCGAGGACATCGACCACATGGACCATGTGAACAACGTGGTCTTCCTGCGCTGGGTCCAGGAGGTGGCGCTCGCACACTGGCATGCGCGGGCAACCCCGGAGATGCTCCGTGACCTCGGGTGGGTCGCCACCCGCCACGAGCTCGACTACTTCCGCGAAGCCCGGCTCGGCGAACCCCTCGTTGCACGCACCTGGATCGGCCAGGTCGACTCCCGACGATTCGAGCGATTGACCGAGATCGTGCGGCCGTCAGACAACGCCCTGCTGGCCCAGGGGCGCACGCTGTGGACGATGGTCAGCCGGGCGACCGGACGCATCACGCGGATTCCGGACGCGCTGCGCGAGCGTTTCCCCTCCGCCGCACAGACAACAGCCACTGCGAAGCACGGGTAGCACGCGCGGCAGGAGCAGCACGGTTCCTGGGCAGCACGGGTCTCGTGCCACGCGTGCTCCGCGGGCTGCCCGTACCGCCCGTGCTTCGCTCTAGCTGTTGAGCGGTCCCCCCTTACATCGCCTGCAGCACATCGTATCCCGTCAGCACGTAGACCTTGTTCGCCGGGAAGTCACGCACCAGGACCGCCGGGTTCTCCGGCGTGATCATCGGGGCGAGCAGTTCCACCGGGGTCTCGATGTCGACGTAGGGAAACGCCTTCTGCATGATCCCCTGCACCGGCCCGCTGCGCACCGCGGGATCCTTCACGATGCAGGCGTAAGCGTGCGCCTCGGACAGGGAGCCCACGATGCGCTCCTCCTTGGTCACGGGGATCTGGGAGAAGTTGTTCTCGCTCATTTGTCTGACGGCCTGGTCCACCGTGGCCGTGACCGGCACGCCGACGATGTCGGAGACCTTCTTGTTCCGCACCAGGGTGCGCGCCGTCGCCCCGGGCAGCGGCTCGTACCCGGTCCGGAGCATCCAGTCGGGATTGAAGATCTTCCCCAGGTAGCGCGTGCCGTGGTCATGGAAGATCACGACCACCGTCTCGCCGGGCTGGAACCGCGCCTTGAGCTGGCGCAGCCCGGCAATCGCCGACCCCGCCGAGTATCCGGCCCAGATCCCTTCCTGCCGCACGATCTCCCGCGTGAAGATCGCCGCATCACGGTCGGTCACCTTCTCGAAGTGATCGATGATCGAGAAGTCCACGTTCTGCGGGAGGAAGTCCTCGCCAATGCCCTCGGTGACATAGGGGTAGATCTCGTGCTTGTCGAGGATCCCGGTCTCCTTGTACTTCTTGAAGACCGAGCCGTACGTGTCGACCCCCCAGACCTTCACGCTCGGCTTCTGTTCCTTGAGGAACCGGCCCGTGCCGCAGATGGTCCCCCCGGTCCCGACCCCCACCACCAGGTGGTCGACCTTGCCTTCGGTCTGCTCCCAGATCTCGGGCCCGGTGGTCTCGTAGTGCGCCGCGCTGTTGGACAGGTTGTCGTACTGGTTGGGCTTCCAGGCGTTGGGGGTCTCACGCTCGAGGCGCGAGGAGACGGAGTAGTACGACCGGGGATCCTCGGGCTCCACGTCCGTCGGGCAGACAATCACCTCGGCGCCAAAGGCCCGCAGCGCATCCACCTTCTCGCGTGACTGCTTGTCCGTGGTCGTGAAGATGCACTTGTAGCCCTTCACGATCGCGGCGATCGCCAGCCCCATCCCCGTGTTGCCGCTGGTGCCCTCGATGATCGTCCCCCCGGGCTTGAGCACGCCGCGACGCTCGGCGTCCTCGATCATGCGGACCGCCATGCGATCCTTGATGCTGTGGCCGGGGTTGAAGGTCTCGACCTTGGCATAGACGGTCGCCGGGATGTCAGCGACCAGCTTGTTGAGGCGCACCAGCGGGGTGCGGCCGATGGTGCCGAGGATCGAGTCGTGGACGTTGAACGGCATGGAGCACACGGGTGGTGGCGTGGAACCCTGCGGGTGCGCAGCAGGTGCGGGGTGTCCCCATGCGTCGCCGGGGACGACGAAAGATACCCGGTCGGGTCAGGGATGCCCACGCGCCAGCGCGCGCGTGGGACGTTCGCCGCCCTATCGCCGCGGGACGAGCGCCCGCAGGCCGTCCATCACGGCGCGCCACGCCGGCGCGAACGGGGCGATCACGTCAAAGTGCCCCGCCCCGGGGACCTCGACCACATGGAGCCGCCGGTCCCCGGCCTCCATCGCGCGACGCACATAGGCGCGACCGACCGGGGCCCAGCTGGCATCCGCCTCCCCGATCACGGCCTCGGTGGGCACATCGATCGGCGCCAGCTGCATCAGGGATGCCGCCGCATAACGAGTGGGCACCTCGGTCGGCGACCCGCCCATCAGCCCGTTGATCACCTTCCCGCACACCCCCGCCTGGTGCAATCCCTCGAGGTCCGGGGCCGGTGCCAGCCCAAGCACCCCATGCACGCGCAGGGGATCCGGGTCCCGGAGCTCCGCCCCCGCCGGCAGCTTGTGACGCGCGGCCAGCCACAGCGCGAAGAAGCCGCCCGCGGAGTGCCCCGCGGCGATCACGCGGGTGAGGTCGAGCGGATACCGCCCGGCCACCGTGCGCAGGTAGTCCGCGCCGGCGGCGACGTCGCGAAAGGTCCCGGGCCAGCCGCCCCCGGGATTCCCGACGCGACGATACTCGAGGCTCCACACCGCATAGCCGGAGTCCGCCAGCGCCTGCTCCAGCGGCGCCGCGTGCTCGATCCCGAACTGGGAAAGCCAACACCCGCCGTGGATGAACACCACCACGGGGAACGGGCCCGTCCCACGCGGGAGTCGCAGGTGACCGAACTGTTCCGGCGCCTCGCCGTACCGGATCACCTGGTCCGGTGCGCGCGTGGCGACCCCCATCACCTGCTGCAGGGTGACCGGCGCCTGCGCAGGCAGCGCCGCGGCACACGCGAGGAGTAGTAAGCTGGCGGTCGATCTCATGAACCCTCCGGGTCCCGGGAGAGGTCGGTCGGTGCCCGATGGCCGGGTGGCGCGCCCCCTCACGTCGCGGGGACGGAAGGTCCGCACGGTTCGCGGAGCTGGAAGACGTTACCCTCGGGGTCCGTTCCGTCCAGGTGGCGGCAGCCGCGCCATTCCCACGCGGACGCATCCGGCTGGAGGGTGCCCCCGAGGCGCGCGATCTCGGGCCGCGTGCCCGCGATGTCGGGGACCGGGAACGAGAGCTTGATCGGGGTGTCCTCGCGCGCCACGGGAGGGGACGCGATCTGGATCTCGGCGGCATACGCCTCCGGGATCTGGACCACCGAAAGCTCGTACCCGCGTCCGGAGAGGAGGACGAACCCGCGACCCTCCTCCGCGAACGCGAGCGACAACACCGCCTGGTAGAACTCACGCAGCACGCGCAGTTCCTTCGCGTACAACACCGCCTGGAACACCATGGGTGGCGTCATCGTGACCGTGCCGCCCAGGCCGCCGCCGTCACGTCGCCCGTCACGTTCACCACCGTCGCGCACATGTCCGGGATCAGGTCAACCGCGATGAGCACGCCGATCCCCTCGGCCGGGAGGCCCACGGCCTCGAAGAGCGGGGTCAGCAGGAGGAACGCGCCGCGCGGCACCCCAGGCGCGGCAAACGACACGAAGACGGAGGCCAGCGCCACCGTGGCGAGGCCACCCATCGTCAGGTCGACCCCATAAAACCGGGAGATGAACAACGCCCCCACGATCCACATCACCGGCGCCGCCGGCTTGAAGACACTGACGGCCAGTGGCAGGACGAACCCGCTGACCCGCGAGGGAACCCCCAGGACGTCGGCGCTGCGCACCATGGCGGGCAACGACGCCACCGAGGACGACGTGCTGATGCCGATCAGTTGGGTGGGCAACACCGCGGAGGCAAAGCCGCGCACCCCAGCCTCCCGGCCAGCGATCGGATAACACAGGGCCGTCACCGCCAGGCAGGTGAGCGCGATGGCCAGCACGTAGAAGCCCACGGCCCCCACGAGGGCCCCGCCAGCCTGCACCGCGAGTGGCAACATCAACGCGAAGACCGCCACCGGGGCCAGCGCGACGATCCACCCCACGAGTCGCGTCATGGCACTGCCTAACGAGGTAAAGAACCCCACCACCGGTGCGCGCTCCTCCGCCGTGCCCCGCGCCAGCGCGAGCGCGAGAAGCCCCGTGAACACGATGAGCGACACCATGTTCCCCGACGCCGCGGCGGCAACCGGGTTCGACGGCAACAAGCTCATGACGAAGTCCATCACCCCCGTTGGCGCCGCCTTGGCCACCTCCGCGGCCGCCTCCTGCGCGCCGGGCGGCAGGGGGACCTTACCCACCAGCGCGGTCGGGAACAGAGCGAAGAGGGGCAGCGCGACGGCAAGGGTCACCGCCGCGCTGCCCACCAACATCGCCCCAAAGATCCCCAGCGTCCTTGCCCCCAGGCGGCCAAGGCTCGCCACGTCAGCCGCCGCGGCGATCCCGGTGATCAACAGCGACACCACCAGCGGGATCACGGTCATCCGGATCGCGTTCACCCACAGCACGCCCACCGGCTGGATCGCCGTGGCCGCCCGCGCGGCCCCGGCATGCCCGCTCCCGGCGATGATCACGCCAAGCACCATCGCCGCGACGAGGGCGAGCAGCACGCGCGACCCATCGCCGCCGGGCAGCCGCACGGTCACGCCGGCCGCGGGGCGCTGAGCGTGCTTTCGGCGAACACCGGTGCCGCCAATCCCGCCGCGGAGCGCCCATGCGGATCCTGGCCCGCCCGGATCGCGTTCACCATCTCCAGGGCACCGCGCGGGTTGTCCGGGAACGCCATCGACGACTCGCCTAACGGGGTCACCCGCTCTCCCCACTGCACGAGGAGGGCACCGAAGGTCAGCCCACCACCAAAGCCCGGCATCAGGATCCGCGCCCCGGGGGTGATGCGCCCGTCCTTCAGCGCCTCGACCAGGCTGACCGGCACGGTGGCCGCGCTCATGTTCCCGTACTTGTGCACGGTGACAATCACCCGCTCCATCGGCACCCCGGCGTACTTCGCCACCGATTCGATGATCCGCAGGTTGGCCTGGTGTGGGATCACGAGGTCGATGTCGTCCGCCGTCACCCCGGCCTGCGCCATCACCCGTGCACAGGCTTCACTCATCCCCTTCACCGCGCGCTTGAAGATCGCCTGCCCATCAAAATCCCACGCCGTGTCCCCCAGGGTGATCCCCACCCCGGCATAGGTGCACCCCATCCCGCGCACCCGCAGCACCTGCCGCGCCTCGGCGTCGCAGCCGAGCACGGAGCCCAGCACCCCCTCGGGGCGGTCCGTGGCCTGCACCACCACCGCCGCCGCGCCATCGCCAAAGAGCACCGCCACATTGCGGTTGCTCCAGTCCATGTAGCGCGAGATCAGCTCCACGCCGATCACGACGGCATTGCGCACGGTGCCGTTCTGGATCATCGCGGTCGCCGTGGACAGCCCGTAGATGAAGCTCGTGCACGCCGTGTTCACGTCCATGGCCGCGGCCCGGGTGGCGCCTAACGCCACCTGCACCCCGCTCGCGCTGTTCGGCACGATCTCATCGTTGGAGCACCCGCCGTAGATGACCAGGTCCACGTCGCTGGCATCGAGGCCCGCGCACGCCAGGGCGCGCGACGCCGCCAGGGTGGCCATCTCGATCGCCGACACGTGCGAGATGCGCCGCTCCTTCATCCCGGTGCGCGTCGTGATCCACTCGTCCGAGGTCTCGAGGAAGGTCGAGAGGTCCTCGTTGCTCAGGACGGCCGGGGGCATCCCGTCGCCCCATCCGGTAATCGCCGCGTAGGGCATCAGTTCCACCTCAGGCCGCGCAACTGGTCCAGGTTGAGGTTCCCGCCAGACAGGACCCCGACGACCTTCGAGCCCGGGGGCACCTTGATCAAGCCATGCATCATCGCCGCCACGCTGGCGGCCGCCGCGCCTTCCACCACCAGCTTGCACCGCTCCATGATCCAGATCATCGCGTCGAAGATCTCACGATCCGGGAGCGTCACGATCTCGTCCACGTGCCGCTTGACCATCTCGAAGTTGATCACCCCGGCCCGTCGCACGCGCAGCCCATCGATGATCGTCCGGCAATCGATCGTCTGCAGTTCGCCCGCGTCCAGGCTCATCTTCATCGCCGGACCGTCGGACGACTCCACACCGATCACCTTCGTCTTCGGGTTGTGCGCCTTGATGGCCTGGCATACCCCGGCGATCAGCCCGCCCCCGCCGATCGGGACGACGATCGCGTCCAGCTCCGGCCAGTCCTGCACCACCTCGAGCCCCAGCGTGCCCTGCCCGGCGATGAGTTGCTCGTCATCGAACGGGTGGACGTAGGTGAGCCCCTCGGTGCGGACCAGCTCCTTCGCCTTTTCGTTGGCCTCGTCCCAGATCGACCCGTGCAGCACCACTTCGCCGCCATAGGCCTTCGTCGCCGCGATCTTGGCGGGGGTGGCGTTGGTCGCCATGCAGATGACGGCCCGGATGCCATGAATGCGGGCGGCCAGCGCGACCCCCTGCGCATGGTTCCCCGCCGACGAGCACACCACCCCTCGCCGTTTCTCCTCCTCCGGCATCTGGGCAAACTTGTTCAGCGGGCCGCGAATCTTGTACGAACCCACACGCTGGAAGCACTCCGCCTTCAGTCGCACGTCAAAGCCGGTCACCTCGCTCAGCTGCCGCGAGGTGAGGAGCGGGGTGTGCTTGATGTGGGGCGCAATTCGCGCCCGGACTTCCTCAAAGTCCGCAATCGTCAGGCTGCGCATCGAGTCGGGAAAGGGGCCGGCCAAAGGTCACCCCGGACGCGGGCCGGGGGAAGTCATGGACACGCTTGCGTCACCGCGGCCACGCGCGCCCGCACGGGCTCCCGCGTGAGGAACGGCGCCATTCCATCCTGCGTGAACGACCTGCCGGGGACCGGCACGGCCAGCCCGCGCACGATCGCCCGGGCCTCCTCGCATCGCCCACCCCGCGACGCGGCCAGCGCCCGCAGGGTGCGCACCTCCATCCAGACCCCGCGCGGGTTGGTGCCGCCCTCGACGCGCGAGAACCAGCGATCGGCGAACAACCGCTCGGCGTCGTCAAACCGGCCGGCCTCGGCCAACGCGCGCGCATAACGATAGACCAGCGCGGTTGGCATCCCGGCCTTGTCGGGGTAGCCATCGAGCAGTGTCGCCCGCGCGGCAGGCGACGCGCGTCGCAGCACCTGCACCGAGTCGGCGAGGCTCCAGACACCGGGGTTGCCCGGCTCCTTCCGCGTCCCCTCCACCAGCACGGCACCGGCCCGCGCCGTGTCACCCAGCAACAGCGCTGCTGCGCCGAGGTTGCGATACAACGACGGAAAGGTGACTCCGGCATCACGCAGCGCTTCCCACCGGCGGGCCGCCATGGCGACATCCCCGCGTTGCATCTCCACCATCCCGAGGAGGAACTGCGCGGTCGTGTCGCGCGGGTTCGCCCGCGTGGCGCTGTCCAGCACCTGTCGCACGACCGCGCCCTGGGGGAACACGTAGTGGACCGGGCGTTGGCTTGCGCTGTCCTGCAGGTGCGAGAAGTCCGTCAACTTCGTGGCCCACGTGTACCACTTGAGGTAGGCCACGATGGGGTCGTTCCGAGGGTGCGGCACCCCTGCTTCGGGCACACCCAGCGGCCCGGGAAGGGACCGCTCGAGGACTCCCTGCGCCCAGAGTGACAGCCCGTACTCGAGGTAGCGCGACGCGATGCTGACGACCCGTGAGGGATCGGCCGCCAGCTCCGCGAGCAAGGTCCGATCGGTCCCGCCTGCCGCGAGGACCTCCCAGCGTGCGAGAAGGTTGGACGGGTCCCGCTGGAGCGCCACCTGTCGCCAACGCGCCGATGCGCTCGCGCGCGAGGCGCCAGCAGCGCGCAGCAGGATGGCGGCCTCCAACGCGAGGTCCGCGTTGAGTGCGGCGGCCCGTTCCAGCCGGTTCGCCGCGTCAGCCAATCGCCCGAGTCGCGAATCGATCCTCGCGAGCCCCCGTTCAGCCGCCCACCGGAGCGGTCCCTGCTGCCGGGCGAACTCGAAGGCCAATCGTGCCTGGCGCAGGTCGCCGGCTCGCAGGTGGGCGAGGCCCCGGTAGTACGCCGTCTCGTGATCCCATGGCACCTGCAGGAGGTATTCGGCCAGCCACGCCTCGCCCTCTGCCTCGCGGCCCATCGAGACCGCCAAGCGGCCGGCCGCCTTGAGCAACGACAGGCTCCCGGGCACCGTGCGCAATCCCTCGCGGTACGCGGCGAGCGCGCCAAGCCGGTCGCCATTGACCTCGCGTTCCGCGCCCCAACTGAGCCATGCGCCATCCGACGCCCCCAGGCGCGGGCGGTCGCGAGGCCCGGGCTGCGGCCCCGGGTTCACGAGCGAGTCCGCTGTGAAGTCGAACGCGTCTTCCGTCTGCGATATGACCACCACACCCGCGCGATCAATGACGGTGAACGTGACCGCCCCCGCACCGGCTGGCACGGGCCACTCCCACGACCCGGTCGACCGGGGCGAGAGATCATGCAGCGCGTTGTGCAGCGTGTGCCCCGCGGACCAGACCTGCAGGCGTGCCCCGGGCATCGCCTCGGCCACATTGAGGTCCACCCGCACGCGGGAAGGGTCACCCGCCGTCCGTCGGAGGTGCAGCGCAGCGCGTGGCGCCACCCGGGTCACCCCACCGAGACCGCGGAGCGGCAACCACGTCTCGGTGAACTCGATGTGGTCGTTGGGCTCGAGCCACGCGTACGTCTCCTGGTCCCGCAGGAGCCCGGCCTGGATCTCCACGTAGGCGCTCGAGTCATCCGACAGCGCGCGTCGCCAATCCATGGCATCGGCGTCCACTCCCCACGACCAGATCTTCTTGGCCGGCAATTCATCCGGTGGTGCGTAGTGCCCCACGCCACTGTTGGTGCGCGGTTGCCAGATCGCCATGTAGCCCTCGCGACTCGCATGGCTGAAGCGGGAGACCGGCCCGTAGGTGTGGTTCCGCAGGACCGAGTTGTCCGTCCCGCGACGATCCACCGGCCAGGTGTCCACGTCCGTAAAGCCATGGGACGCGGTGTACTTCATCGGGTACAGGATCTGCGTGTCGTCAAAGGCCCGCACCGCCGCGTTGGTCCACCAGTAGTAGCGCTGGCGCGTGTCGGACGGGTTGGTCAACGTGACGCGCTGATCGAGCGCCGCGCGGCCCGGGCGGAGCGACAGCTCAACGACCCAGCGCAGGCCATACACGCGGTCGGTGTTGGCCACGTACACGGAGGCGCGCCCGTCCGCATGACGCCGCGTGGCCACCTCGACCGGTGAGGTCGTCATCCAGTTGTGCGACACCGGGAAGTTGAACTCGATCCCGAACGCCGCCCACGAGCCGCGATAGGCGATGTTCGAGAACTTCATCGCCGTGTTCGCGTAGAACATCTCCTGTCCATTGATCTTGTCGGTGCACCCGTACAGGTGGCCGCCAAGGTCCGG
>JAEUJL010000032.1 GCA_016794835.1 Gemmatimonadota bacterium
ACCAGCGCCGCCGGTGCCTCCTGCGCGGGCCGCTGCGGCCCCACCACCAGCTGCTCCCCGAACCATCATGCCCGTGAGCCGTCCGGTCCCACAACCTGCCAAACCCGGCCAAGGGTGTCGTTACTGCGGGACCGGACTCCCGGATGGCCGCGAGGTGGTGTTCTGCCCGGGATGCGGACATAACCTCACGATCAAGCACTGCCCGGCGTGCAGCACCGAGCTCGAGGTGGAGTGGAAGTTCTGCATCACCTGCGGACGGGAGAACGGCGCGTAGTCACCGGTCGTGCGGGCTGTGCGAGAGGGCGTCTCGGACTGAACGCCCCGCCGTCTCGCGGTGTACCACCGGGCTGACACCTGCCGCCCACACGCCCGTAGTTGCCCCCATGTCTCTCCGTCGGTTCCTCGTGCTTCCGGCGCTCCGCGTCGCGCCGTCGTGTGCGCCGCGGACGGTGGTGGTGGCGAGCACCCCCGCAACCGAGCAGCGCCCCGCCGGCCCTGCCGCGAGCGGGACGACCCCGCGCGCGAACGCCGCCGCCGGCAGCTGGCGGGTGGAGACCCGCGAACATGTGGACCTGTGGCTCCACGGCTTCGCGATGCTGCTCAGCGATTCGTCGCTGGTCCCCACGTTCCGCCTGGGCTACCGGAGCGAAGCCTCCCAGGCGCGGCGCGCATCGAACATCACGACGCGCCTCGATGAAAACGCCCTCGTCCTGTCGCGCCGCCTGACCAGCAGCGCATCGTTGGGCGCGGCCCAGTTCCTGGCCCTCTACTTCAGTTCGTGGGACGACCTGCGACGCGGCTGCCTGCGCTTCCTGCGCGACAATGGCGACGTGCGCGCGGCCTACGACCGCGAGTCGGTGCGGATGTACGCCACCCTCGCGACCTATTTCCCCGGGTCGGCGGAGCGGGAGTTTCTCCGGCTCTTCCTCGAGTCGCTCGACGACGAACGCACGCGCTTTCACCGCACCTGGTGGTCGCAGCAGCAGGCCGCTCGCGCGGGGATGCGAGGCCAGGTCGCCGCCGCATGGAGCAACTACGCCCGGGCCTTCGATCGCTTCCTGCGGTACAGCGGCCAGCGGTCCGGCACCGTGCTCCTCACGCTCCCGCTCGGCGCCGAGGGACGGACGATCGACGTCGGCGATGACACCCACTTCGTCGCCGTCACCTTCCCGGCGGCCAGCGACGATCCGCGGGACGCAGTGTTCGTCATGGCCCATGAGGTGGTGGGGACGGTGTCCAACCAGGTGGTCCGCGATCACACAACACCGGCGGAGCAGCAGTCGGGAGAATCCGGTCGTCTCTCCACCCTGGCGGCGGTGCGCGCCGGCGCCATCCTGCTCGAGCGCATCGCGCCGGATCTCACGGATGGGTATCGCCGCTACTACCTGCGGACCGCGCGGCAAGTGCCGGGCGGCGACGTCACGGCGCAATTTGCCCGTATCTTTCCCTTGCCCGGGCCACTCGACCAGGCGCTGGTGCGGCAGGTCGACCTGGTCCTGAACGGAATTTGAGCGATGCCTGACGAGAACCTTCCGGCTGCCTCCAACGCCTCCATCCCGCTCTCGCGGGCGGCGATCGAGCGCGTGCTGTCGCGTGCGGCCGAGCTGAACGTGGGTGACCTCGACGCCGCGGAAGGGATGAGCGAGGCGCAGCTGGTGTCGCTCGGGCAGGAAGTCGGGATCAGCGCCGCGCATGTGCGACAGGCGCTCGCCGAGGAGCGCACGCGTGTTGAGGTGCAGGAGGAGCGCGGGATGCTTGGGGCGATGTTCGGCGGGACCACCGCCGCCGCGTCCCGCATCGTGAACGGGACCCCAGCAGCGGTCCTGTCCCGCCTCGATGACTGGATGCAGCGGGAGGAGTTGCTGCGCCCCAAGCGGCGGTTTGGCGATCGCCTGACGTGGGAGGCCCGGCGGGACTTCATTGGCTCGTTGCAGGCGGGGCTCAACTTCTCCGGACGGCCGTATGCGTTGACGCGGGCCAGCGAGGTCGGCGCCACGGCCATCGCCATCGATGCGACCCGTTGCCTGGTCAGCCTGAACGCGAGCCTCGCCGACTCCCGCCGTGGGTCGGCGATCGCGGCCGGTGCCGTGGGCGGGGTGGGTGTCGTGGGTGCCGCCGCCGTGGCCGCGCTGGTCATCATCCCCGGGGGGTATCCCTGGCTGGCCGCCCTGCTTGGCGGGGGATGGGCGTCGTCGGCCGGCGCGATCATCTACGGGATCGGGCGCGCCCAGAAGGCCAAGTTGCATCGGCTGCAGCTGGGCCTCGAACAAGTCCTGGACCGCCTGGAGCATGGGGCGGATACGCGGCGCGGGGCCACGATCTCTGACATCCTGACCGCCATCACCCGGTAGGACGCCCCGTCCCCGCATGGCGGGGATTCGGCGACGGCCGTCTCGCCGGGCCGGGGTTGTTCGCCCATCTTGAGGGCATGAGCGAAATACGACGCGTTGCCGTGGTCGGCGGCGGGCTGATGGGATCGGGGATCGCCCAGGTCTGCGCGCAGGCCGGGATCGAGACCTGCGTCATCGAGGTGGATGCCGGGCGTGCCGCCAGGGCGCAGGCGGCGATCGAGCGATCGGTCCACAAGGGCGTGGAGCGCGGCAAACTGTCCGCAGCCGACGGCGCCGCGACCCTTCACCGCATCCGCGCCAGCACGGACCTGGGCGACGTCGCGGGATGCGACCTGGTGATCGAGGCCATCGTCGAGCAGCTCGAGGCCAAGCAGGCGATGTGGCGGGCCGTGGATGCCCTGGCGGCCCCGACGACGCTCTTTGCCACCAACACGTCGGCGCTCCCCGTGGCCGACCAGGCGGCCGTCACCGCGCGCGCCGACCGCTTCGTGGGCCTCCACTTCTTCTCGCCCGTCCCGGCGATGCCGCTCGTCGAGGTGGTGCGCGCGATCACGACGTCCGAGGCGACGGTGGCCACCGCCCTCGCGTTCGTGCGACAGATCGGCAAGGTGTCGATCCTCGCGAAGGACACGCCCGGGTTCATCGTGAACCTCCTGCTGGTGCCGTACCTGCATGACGCTGTCCGCGCCTATGCGCAGGGAGTCGCCAGCGTCGCGGACATCGACACCGGGATGACGTTAGGCACCGGGGTCCCGATGGGCCCGTTGGCCCTGTGTGACGCAGTCGGGCTGGACACGATGGCCCATGTCGGTCGCGTGATGTTCGACGCCTTCCACGAGGCGCGGTATGCGACCCCGCCCCTCATCCACCGGATGGTCGCGAGCGGATGGCTGGGCCGGAAGAGCGGGCTGGGCTTCTACGACTATTCGGTCGCGCCCCCCCAACCCCGGGAGATCCGGGGATGAGCCGGCCCGTGCGCCGGGGATGGGGGGTGTGCCTGGCTGGCCTCGCCCTCACCAGCGCCGTCACCGCCCCGCGCGGTGGCGCCCAGGGCGTCCGCGGGGTGGTGTACGACAGCGTGGGGCGGGCCCCGCTCGCCGGCGCGCACGTTCAGCTGGTGCCCGTCGATGGGGCAATGCACGCCGTCGCACGACGCACCACCCACACGGACGCGGCCGGGGCGTTCGCCGTCGACAGCCTGCCGGCGGGTCGGTACCTCGTTGGCTTCTTCCACCCACGGCTGGATTCGCTTGGACTCGACCCATTGGTGAAGCGGGTGGAACTGCGTGGCGGACGCGTGACCACCGTTGAGCTGTCGGTCCCGTCGAGCGAAACCGTGGTCGCCACCTGGTGTGGCCCGAAGGCCGCCACCGACTCGCTCGGCGTCGTGCTGGGCTACACGCGCGACGCCACCAGCGCCAACACCTGGGGCGACGCGCGGGTGAGTGCCCAGTGGCGCATGATCGCGATCAGCCCGCGGGGCGCCCGCGCCGAGGTGCAGGGAGCCAGCACGCAGGCGTCGCCGCGCGGATGGTTCGCCCTCTGCGGCGTTCCGCGGGGCGGGCTGGTGGTCCTGCGGGCATCCACCGACGCGGACTCCAGTGCGACCCTCGAGGTCGATGTCCCGGACGATGGCGTCCTCCGCCGCGACATCGCCTTCGCGCGCGGCACCGGCGCCCCGACGGAGATCGTGCGCGGCGTGGTCCGTGATGCCCAGGGCCAGCCCGTCGGTGGGGCGCGCCTGCGCTGGTGGGGCAGCGCGGTCGAGGTGCGGGCGGATGAGCGTGGAGCCTACGCGCTCCCTGCCGCGCCCGGCACCCAGCTGCTCGAGGCCCGCATGATCGGGTTTGTCCCCACCCGTCGCGTGGTGGACGTCGCGCCCGGCGCCACGCACGTGGACGTGGAGCTCCCGGAGTTCCCGATGGAGATTGACACGGTCCGGGTGCTGGCCCGCCGTCCCCGCGCACAGGGCGCGCTCGCCGAGTTCGAGCGACGCAGGCAACGCGGCCACGGGATCTTCCTCGATGCCGCCGCGATCGAGCTCCGCCGACCGCTCACCTTCACCGACCTGCTCCGGTCGATGCCCGGGGTGGAGGTGCGCAACGCCGACCTCATGTCCCGCACCGTGCACATGCGGTCGACCAATGGCCTCGATGCCTGCCTCCCGGTGCTGGTGATCGACGGCTCCCGCGTCCCGATGCTCGACATGAACCTGGACGACGTGATTCCGGCAGAGCTGGTGCGCGCGGTGGAAGTCTACCCGCGGCGCATGCAGGCCCCGCCCGAGTTCCAGGGGGAGGATTGCGGGAGCATCGTCATCTGGACAGGCGTCCGCGGCTGGTTGGCCAGGCCTCGCGCCGGGGCGTCGCCGTGAGGCGGTGGATGTTGCTCCTGCCCCTCGCGCTGGCCACCCCGATGCGCGCGCAGGACGGGCGGGCGCGCGTGCACGGGGTGGTGGTGGACTCCGTCGGACGCCGGCCCCTCGCCGGGGCCGTGGTGCAGCTGGCCAACGCCGGCAACCCGGCGTTGGGGTGGTCGGCCACCACCGACAGTGCCGGGGCGTGGCAACTCGCCGACCTCGCCCCCGGGCGGTATGTGGCGGGGTTCGTGCACCCGGCCCTCGACTCGTTAGGCCTGGAGGCACCGAGCGTCACGGTGGAGCTCGGCGCCGGCCAGGAGCGCGAGGTGGCCCTGGCGATCCCCACGGCCCGGACCCTGGTCGCGCGCCTCTGCCGCGCCGACGTCACCACGGATTCCACCGGGCTCTTCCTCGGCCGCGTGCGCCGCGTGGACGGGGCGACGGCCGAGGGCGGCCTGCTCGCGACGTGGACCGAGTTGCGGTTCACGCGACAGGGGCTGCAGCGGGCGACGCCGAGCCAACGCGCCCTGGTGTCTGCCGACGGCTGGTTTGCCATGTGCGGCTTGCCGATCCGGAGCCCCATCGCCGTGCGGGCATGGCAAGGCAGCGACTCCACCGGCTATCTCGAGTTGGACATCCCGCCCGCCGGGCTCCTGCGGCGGGACCTCATCGTGGGACGGGTGACGGCCACGGTGACCACGGAAGTGAGCTCGGCCGTCGTCGATCGCGGGCAGGGGCTCCCCCCGACCATGCGGCACGACACCGTGTCGATGACGCGCACCGCTCGCGGGACGGGCGCGGTGCGCGGCACCGTGACCACCATCACCGGCGCGCCGCTGGCCGGCGCCCGTATTGAGCTGTGGGGCACCAACCTGGTCGCGGCCGCCACTGCCGAGGGCGCCTTCGCCCTGGATTCGGTCCCGGAAGGAAGCCAGACCCTCGTGGTCCGGGGGATCGGGTTCGTCCCCTACCGCGCGGTGATCGACGTGCTGCCCCCCACGCCAACGCGCCACGATGTCGCCCTGGCCCCGTTCGTCGCCGCCATGGA
>JAEUJL010000040.1 GCA_016794835.1 Gemmatimonadota bacterium
TACGGGGCGGCGATCGCCCCGGCCCCGGGTGGAGGTGGCGTGGTGGAGTTCGCGTTCAACGCCGCGTTAGGCGGGGTCCTGTCCCCGCGGCTCATGGCGGCGTCGCTCATCTGGTGGCGGGTGTACTCGTTCTACATCTACATCCTCATCGGCGCGATCGCGGCCGGGCGCACGGTGATGCAGGCCCTGCGGCGCAACCGCAACCAGCTGGCCGCGGATCCGGGCTGAGGCCCAGGCGCCCACCCGTTAGGCGAGCGGTCGTCACCCGCCTCGTGCCGGCACGCGGGAGCGCGGCACCCCATGTCCCGCCCGCCTAGGGGTTCACGCAGGCCGGTCCGGTGTAGATGCACCAGGTGCGGTCACGCCACCAGCGGAACTCACGGTCGTCAAACGCGCCGTGGCCATGCAGTCCCTTGAAGAGGAACGGCTGGTCGCGATCCCGCGGGTCGCGGAAGCCGAAGCCCTTGAGGATCACGCGCCCGCGCACATCCGGCGGGAAGACATACTCCATCGACGCCATGTTCTCCCACTTCCCGGCCGTGCGCTGCAGGGGCGTCTCCGGCGAGGTGAGGTGGTCATCGATCCACTCCAGCAGGGAGCCACGCGGCACGAGGTCCAGGGCGAGCCACTGCGCCTCCCCCACCTCGATCCGCGGGTGCAGCATCCCGTTGTAGAACCGCGTCTCCTCGTGACGGCGCATGTACGGGATCACCGTGCGCTCGATGTCCGCCACCGTGGCGGCCGCCCCGAGGAAGTACAGCTTGTGCACCGGCATCTCCGGCCACTCCTGCAGCACGCGGGTCGCGATGATCGCCCCCATCGAGTGCCCGACCAGGTTGAGCTGCGCCCGGCAACTCGTCGGCACGGCACACCGCGACGCCATGTGCGCCGCCAGTGAGTCCATCAGGATCGCGGTCGCGCCGGTGGGGCGACGATACCCGGTCACGGTGGAACGCCGCGCCATGTCCTCCCGGCGCCGGAACATCGTCTGCGTGCGTCGCAGCATGTTCTCGTACGTCCCCGCACCAAACCCGTCCATGAGCGGACCGGTCACCAGCGCCTTCGGGATCGCGGTCACGTACGCCGACACCGTGCGCCCCACCGTGCGCGGCAGGGTGGAGTGGTAGTCCCCCAGGGTGAGGCGCAGCGAGTCCCGCGACTCACCGCGTTCCTCACGGTCCAGCGCGCGACGCACGTTCACGCGACGGGCGCGCACCTCGTCGGAAAAGGTCGGGCAAGCATGGTCTCCGCGCGCGCGCCGCACGCTGTCGGACAGGGCCCCGCGCCAGGTCGCACAATAATCGGCCGCCTGCTGCAGCATGCCTAACGGCGCACGCGCGACGGCACGCCCCAGGTCCGCCGCAATGATCAACGGCGCCGACAGCCAGCCGGCCAGCGGTGACCAGACCTGCCCCTGACGCACGCTCGTGACATGGTCCCCCAGGGTCGGCAGCCACCCGGACTCCCACCCGACAAACAGGGGAAAGTGACCTTCCCGCTCGAGCTGTGTCCCCAGGGCCGCGGCATCCACGCGCGCCGAGTGGTTCGTGACGAGCCCACCGTGGAAGTACACCGTGATCGTGTCCCGCGCGCTCGCCCGCAGGTTCTCCATCAAGCTGCCAACCACCTGGCGCGCGCTGCTGTCGTCCAGCACCTCACCGGTCACCCGCCAGGTTCCGCGCGCCTCCGCGGTATCCAGCGCGCGGCGCATTCCACCGTCCCCATCCACATAGATGAGGTGCTGCGACGGGTCAAACCCGGGGCCGATCCGGTAACAGGCCGTGCTGCCGACGACCGCGGCCAGCCACAGCATCACGCGC
>JAEUJL010000053.1 GCA_016794835.1 Gemmatimonadota bacterium
GTCCAGGTCTGGCGACACCCCATCGTGCGGTAGTGGGCCATCATCTCCCGGCCGGCGGCGGCCACGGCCGGATCGCCGCGGAACAGCTCGGGGTGCAGGAGGTCGATGATCCCGACGTTCAGGGTGGTCGGGACCCGGACCTGCCCACCCGCCTCCGCCATCGTCCGGGCAAAGTCGACCGAGGCCTGCCCATGGTAGAGGCAGCCATCGATGTGGGCGCGGGTGATCGGGAGGAGGTCGGTCGCCCCGGTGATCGACGCCAGGCGGGCAATGAGGCCCATGGCCATCTGCTCGGCGCGGGTCCCCTCACCGGCGAGCATCGCCTGCTCGTCAGGGGAGAGTCGCAGGGACGCGTTCGTCATGGACTCTGCCCTGTCAATAAAGAGGCGCCGGCCGGAATCGAACCGGCGAATAGCGGTTTTGCAGACCGCTGCCTTACCACTTGGCTACGGCGCCGTGGAGGAGGGAAGCTAGGGGGCCGGGGGAGCCCGCTCAAGGCCGCACCCTCCCCTCGCATGGCGATCATGCGGGCGGGCCAGCACCTTTCCCGGATGACCTTGACCACTCTCGACGACCTCCGCGCCGCGCAGGCACGCATCCGCGGCAAGGTCCACCGCACTGGCCAGGGGAGTTCCGACTACCTCTCCCGCACCTCCGGCACCCGGGTCTCCCCCAAGCTGGAGCTCTTCCAGAAGACCGGATCGTTCAAGGTCCGGGGGGTGATCAACACGCTCGCCCAGCTCTCCCCGGACGAACGGGCGCGCGGCGTCGTGTCCATGAGTGCGGGCAACCACGCGCAGGCACTGGCCTGGGGCGCCTCCCAACTCGGGATTGCGGCGACCATCGTCATGCCGGCCACCGCCATGGCCAGCAAGGTCGAGGCAACGCGCGGCTACGGCGGGACGGTGGTCCAGACGGCGGACGACCTCCTCGCCACCGCACGCGGCATCAGGGAACGCGAGGGACGCACGCTCATCCACCCGTTCGACGACCCGCGCGTGATCGCCGGCCAGGGAACGGTGGGGCTCGAGATTGTCGAGGATGTCCCCGACGTGGACGTGGTCCTGGTGGGATGCGGCGGCGGCGGGTTGCTCTCCGGGGTCGCGGCCGCGGTGAAGGCGCTCCGGCCCTCGGCGCGCGTCATCGGGATCGAGCCGGAGGGTTCGGCCGTGATGTCGCTCTCCCTCGCGGCGGGGAGCCCGCAACGCCTCCAGGTCAACAAGACGATTGCCGATGGACTGGCGCCCCCGTTCACGGGTGCCAATGCCTTTGCCCATGTGCGCGCGCTCGTGGATGACGTCATCACCGTGAGTGAAGCGCAGATCCTGGACGGCATGCGCGCCCTCATGGAGCGCTGCAAGCTCTTTGTGGAGCCATCGGCCGGCGCCGCCGTGGCCCCGCTGCTCACCCCACATCCGCTGGTGCCTCACGGGGCCCGCGTGGTCCCGATCGTGTGCGGCGGCAACATCGACCTCGCGAAGGTCGCTGTGCGGTTCGGTGCGACATAGGCGCCGCGCCGTCTTTCCTCCTGTCCCTCCATGCGAGTCCTCCCCTCAACACTCGTGCTCGCGCTGCTGGTCACGCCCG
>JAEUJL010000092.1 GCA_016794835.1 Gemmatimonadota bacterium
CTCCTCGGCTTCTTCGATGGGCACCTCAAGCCGGCACCAGCGGCGGTCGTCGAGGCCACCTCGCTCACCGGGGAGCCCCTGTATCGCAACACCCCCACCGGGGCCGCGGCCACGCGCATGGCAGAGCAGCTCGCCGATGCACGTCGGGCCTGGCGCATGACGCCAGACAATGCCGACTCCCTGATCTGGTACGGACGGCGCACGGCGTACCCGGGGCGCTTCAACGAGGCCATCGCGATCTTCACGGACGGGATCGCGCAGCACCCCAACGACGCGCGGATGTACCGCCACCGCGGCCACCGCTACCTCAGCGTGCGTCGCCTCGACGACGCGATCGCCGACTTCGAGAAGGCCGCCAGCCTGGTGCGCGGCCGCAAGGATGAGGTGGAGCCGGATGGCGCCCCGAACGCCCGCGGCATCCCGACGAGCACCCTCCAGTCCAACATCTGGTATCACCTGGGATTGGCGTACTACCTCAAGGGCGACTTCACCAATGCCCTGCGGGCGTATCGCGAGGACATGAAGGTCTCGACCAACCCGGACATGCAGGTCGCGACCTCCCACTGGCTGTACATGACCTTGCGGCGGATGGGCCGTGACGCCGAGGCCGCGCGCATCCTCGACCCCATTACGGCGGACATGCCGATCATCGAGAACGGGTCATACCATCGGCTGCTGCTGATGTACAAGGGGCTGCTCAAGCCCGAGGAAGTGCTGCGCAACTTCGGGCCCGGCGGCGGGCTCGACGATGTGACCACCGCCTATGGGGTGGGCAACTGGCACCTGTACAATGGCCGGGCGGCCGAGGCCGAGGCGATCTTCGACCGGATCCTCGCGGCGCGATCGCAGTGGGCGTCGTTCGGGTACCTGAGCGCGGAGGCCGAGAAGCGGCGGCGCGTCGCGGATCGTTAGGCGTCCGCGTCGCGCATCATCCGCACATCGGGCGGGAGGCGATCGAGGAGGGGACGCAGGTCGGAGGCGCGGTCCACGCTGGTCACGAGGGTGATCCCGTCCACGGTGACCACGAGCAGGTTGTCGAGTCCGTAGACCACGACATCCCCGTGCTCGGCGTGGACGATGTTTCCCGACGCATCGACGAAATGCACGTCGCCGCGCGCCCCGTTACCCTGGTCGTCCAGGTCGCGGGCCCGGCGCAGCGACGCCCACGTCCCGACGTCATCCCAGCCAAAGTCGCCGGGGACCATGAGCAGGGGGACGCGCCGCTCGAAGAGGCCCCGCTCCAGGGACACGGAGCGGACCTCACCGAAGAACCGCTCCATCTGCTGGCCGCGCAGGAACTCGAGGGCGTCGGCCACCTCCGGCGTGCGCGCATGGAGCGCATCGAGCATCACGCGCGGCCGCCACAAGGCGACCCCCGTGTGCCACCACGCGCCGTCGTCGATCAGCTCCTGCGCCGTCTCGGTGGTCGGCTTCTCGACAAACCGCTTCACCCATCCCGGTCCACCGCCGGCCACCGGATGCTCGCCTGAAAGAGGTGCCCCGGGCACCAGGTAGCCGAACCCCACATCGGACCGGACCGGCCGCGCCCCGATCGCACCAATCGCGTCCTCCCGCGCCACCAGGGCCCCGGTCACGCGGATGGTATCCCGAAATCCCTCGGGGAAGGCTGCGGCAATGTCCGCTGGCATCGAGCAGACCACGGTGTCCGGCCCCGCCCGTCGCATCACCGCCTCGGCCGCCAGCGCGATCGCGGCTGCCGTACCCAGCGGGCGCGGCTCCACCAGGACGTTCATCGGGGGCACCCCGGGAATCGCGCTCCGGATGGGTGCCTCGATGTCGGCGCTCGTGATGACGAGCACGCGCTCCGGTGG
>JAEUJL010000109.1 GCA_016794835.1 Gemmatimonadota bacterium
CCTCGCCGGCCTCCTCGCCGCCGCCTTTGCCACGACCGCCCGCGCGCAGAGCGGCATCGTGTCCAACACGCCCACGGTCGCGCTGAGCGCGAGCAAGGTGGCGTCGCTGACCGTGACGATCAACTCGGGGGCGACGCAGAGTCTGGCGTCGATCACCGACAATGCCGTCAACAACTTCGCCAGCCCGGTGAACATCACGACCGCCTGGGACATCAATCCCAGCGCGTCGGCCGTCGTGCTCGTGGGGTACTTCAATACGCCGGCGTCGGCCCTGCAGAACGGCACGTTCAACATCGCGTCGAGCCTGGTGAAGGCGCGGCTCGGGACGTCGGGCGTCTTCAATCCGTTTACCGGCGGTGTGGTGACGGGTGGCTCGACCAACATCGGTGTCGCGGGCGGCACGCTGCAGCTGTTCTCGCAGGCGATCACGGGTGCGAACCGCAACTCGAACCGCACCGACGACCTGTACCTGCAGCTCGACCTCACCGGCCAGACCACGGTCCCGGGCACCTACACCGGCACGCTGAACCTGCGCGCCATCACGCAATAACAGGTCGCCGCGCACGCTCGGTCCCCCACCATGCGTCGCACGCTGTTCACCGGACTCCTCGCGCTGGCGCCCCTTGGGGTGTCAGCGCAATCCGGCTTGGTGTCCAGCACGGCCACGGTCCTGTTGAGCGCCACGAAGGTCTCGCAACTCAGTGTCACGGTGACCGCGGGCGGGACGCAGACCCTCGCGAGCATGACCGACGGGACCGTGAACAACTTTCCCACCCCCGTGAGCATCACCACGGCGTGGAACCTGAGCCCGTCGACCTCCGCGGTGGTCCTTGTCGGCTACTTCACGGCGCCGGCGGCCGCGTTAAGCAACGGGAGCAACAACCTGCCGTCCAGTCGTGTGCTGGGCCGACTCGGCACCACGGGTGGCTTCTCGCCCTTCACGGGCGGGACCGTGAGTGGTGGCACCAGCACGATCGGCGTCGCCGGTGGCACGCTGCAGCTCTTCTCGCAGGGGATCTTCGGCTTCAATCGCAACGCCAGCCGCACGGACGCCCTGTACCTCCAGCTCAACCTGACCGGGATCACGACCGTCCCCGGGACCTACACCGGCACGCTGAACCTGCGCGCCATCACCCAGTAGTTGCCAATGCCACGCCCTGTCCGATTGCTCCGCCACGTGGTGCTCGCCGCCGCGTGCCTCGGCGCGCCCCTGGGCGCGCAGACCATCCGGCCGGCGGTGACCGAGTATCCCCTCCAGGCGCGCGGCAAGTTCGACCTGGTCAACGAAACGCTGTTCCCGATGACCGTCGTCCTGGAGCCCCGCGGCTTTCGCGTGGATGAGAAGGGCGACCTGGCGGACACCCCGTTCGACAGCGCCAACGTGGAGCTCAAGCTCTCGGCGATGAGCTTCCGCATTCCACCCCTGGCGTCGTACACCGTGCACTACGAGGCGCGCGCGAAGCAGCTGCCGGCGTGGTTCATGGTGTTGAGCGCGATGACCGGGGCCCGCACGTCCTCCGGCCTCAACGTGCGCATTGAGCTGCCACATGTGGTCTACCTCCTGCAAAAGGACGCCTTGCGCAAGGAGGCCGTGGCGGTGCGCGGCTTTGCGTATGACAGCGCAGCGGGCAAGGCCATCGTGGACCTGGAGAACACCAGCGCGTCCCTGGGGCGTGTGCTGGCGTCGGAGTTGTCGTCCGGCGGCAAGGGGAAGATCCCGTTCGGTGGCTTCCCGCTCTTTCCCAACAGCAAGCGCCGTGTCGAGGTGCCCTGGGAGGGACCGGGCACCCCGGACAAGGTGATGCTCCGCTTTGCAAACTTCTCCGTTGAGGAGCGACGGCTTCCGATGGCCGCGACCACGGATCGCCCCTGACGTGACAGCGGCCCCGCACCCGACGAATGACGCACGGAGGCGCGCGCAGTGGCGCGGCCTCCGTGTGGTCGTTGGCGTCCTTGCCTCGTGTGGCGTGGCCACACGGGTCGCGGGGCAGGTGGGGGTCGTGGGCTCCTCGATCCCGACCCTCTCGGCCGTCGCCGCGTGGAATGTGCGCGCGGATTCCGGCGTCAGCGCGCAAGCCAACAGCATCACCCTGCTCGTCACCTCGGGCGCCACGCAGTCCATTGGTGGCCTGGTCGACGGGGCGATCAATGCCTTTCCGTCGCCCGTGCGCCTCAGCACGCAGTGGTCGGTGACCTCGCTGATCACGACCGTGGACCTGATCGGGTACTTTGCCGCGCCCGCGTCCGCCCTCACCAATGGCTCGACCAACCTTGGCTCGAGCCTGCTGGAAGGGCGGATGACCACCGGGCGTGTGCCCACCTTCACCCCGTTCACGCAGGGGCCGGTGGGTGGACAGGGGGTCGCGGGGGGCACCCTGCACCTCTTCCGCCAGTTGATCATCTCGCCGTTCAACGGCGTTGGGCAGCGCACCGACCAGCTGGACCTCCAGCTGAACCTGCAGGGGCAGCCCGTCCTGCCGCCCGGGACGTACCAGGGCACGCTGACGCTCCGCGCCACGGTGTACTGATGCGCGCGCGATTCCTCCTGCTCTTCCTGGCCCTGGCATCCCGCGCCGAGTCGCAGGTCTTCCAGCTCCAGGGCGGGGGGTCGTCGCTGTTCGCCGGGTATGGGGGGCTGCTCAATGTCTGGGGCAACGGCTACGAAGCGTCGTTAGGCGTCGGGTACCTCGACGGACTCAAGGTCGGGGTGTCGGCGCGCCGCCTCCTTGCCCAGCGCGACACCCTGCGACTCGGGAACGACCTGCTGCCGCTGGCCCTCGAGACCGACGTGTTCTCCGGCGGGAGCGTGGTCTTCGTCCAGGGCGCATCGCTGCAGCGCCGGCGCGGGCGCACGCAGTCGTGGATCTTTGCCGGTGCGAGTGCCACGGCGATCGCGGCCCCGACGTTTGGTGCGCAGCGGCCGGTGCACGCCATGGGGTATGCGCGGGTGCGGCACGACGTCTCGCGCCAGTTCTACCTGACAGGCCACGCGGTGACCACCGATCGGCAGAGCCTCCTGGGCTCGGCGTCGTGGACCCCCGTGGCGGGAGTGCGCACCAGTGCCACGGCGGGGATCGGGAGCAACGCGCCATACGGGGCGCTCGGGCTGGACCTCCATCGTCCCACCTTCGAGGTGAAGGCGTCACTGGCCGGCCTGGGTCGCCACTTTCGGCGCACCTCCGCCCCGATGCCGCTGCAGACCGAACTCGAGCGCGAGAACGCCGTCGTCCTGTGGAAGCCGCGCGAGGGATGGTCGTTCGGCGTTGGGCGGCAGCACTTTCGGCAGGACTCGGCGTTTGTCGGGATCCCGCAGCGCGCGACGTTGACGCAGCTCACGGCGTCGGGGGTGGTGCGAGGGACCACGATGTCCGGCGGGCACATGTGGTCGGCCGCGGGTGGACGGCCCAGCGTCAGCTCGTACCTCACGACGCGACAGACCGTCGGGTCGAGGTTGCAGGGTGAGCTCTACCTGCTCCGCGTCTGGGAACCCCGACCGTCACGTGGGACCACGCCGGTGCTGATCCTCCGCGAGACGATCACGCCGGAGCTGTCCCTGCTGCAGACGATCACCAGGGACCGGGGCCGCACCGCGGTGAACTTTGGCGGGATGGCATCACGCGGCCTGAGCGCGATCAGCGTGGACTACCAGGTCGCGCACTCGCCCTACCTCACGGCCAACCCCTTCATCCAGACCATGGGGATCAACGCCCGGCTGCATGTGCGCGGGGTGTCATTCTCGATCGGGTCCTTTGTCACGCCGGATGGGCGCGTGCACTACTCAGCGCAGGGGAACACCTTCCTCTACCGCGGCAATGCCGGGGCGGGGGCACCGGACGTGGGCGCCACGCGCGTGAAGGGATACCTGGCGTCGGGCCGCGTGGTGGACGAGGCGGGCGCGCCGGTGGACGGGGCCGCGATCGACGTGGGTGGCGAGATCGTGTACACCGACTCGCGTGGCCGCTTCTTTGTGCGACGGCCCTCGCGCGACGCCGTGCTGGTGCGTGTCGTGGTGGACGACTTCCTCAGCGGCGGGACGTGGGAAGTGGTCGACGCCCCCGCGGAACTGCGACCCGCGCCCGACGATCGCGCGGTTCCGGCGGTGTTCGTCGTGCGGCGAGTGCCTCAGCGCGGCTGAGCCACCCGCACCTCGTGCTCGCGCCAGGGGACGCCGGCGCGCTTCAGCACCACGCGCCAGGCCGCGTGCCCCGGCACCCCGGCCGGATCAATCACCCGAAAGGTGAGCCGCGACCCACGCACCGGCACCCCGTCCGGGCCTAACGAGACGAGGCGACCGCCGTGGTCCCGCACGTACAACTGATGTCCCGGTGGGCCACCCGCGAGGTGAACGGTCAGCGCGCTGTCGCCCACCGTCCCCACGTCGAGCGTCACGTCGCGCGCCTCGCGTGGGCTGTCCGGCAGTCGGGTCGCCACGAGGGAAACGCTCATCGTAGACGAGCGGAGCCCTTGCCCGTGCGCCGTCAGGGGGAACCACCAGGCCAGGGCCAGCAGCCCCAGGGCGATCCACCAGGAAACGGGGCGTGGCGCCGCGCGACCCACGATGCGTGGCCGGCGCGGCGGGTGCCGGTCGGCGGTGGCACGTCGACGTCGGCGTCGGCGGCGGAGGGTGTGAAAGGGCTCCATGGTGGCGAGTCTCGTCACCGCAGGGGGAGAAACTGCAGCGCGAGGAGGCGCGAACGTGCGGGTGGGCGCCGCACCACGGAAGGGGAGGGGACAATGTGACGGCCGCGACCTTCCATCCGGGGCATGGGTCCCGCTTCGTTATCATTCGCTTGCACCCGCGACGACCGATCATGCCCGACATCGCCTGTTCCCGCTGCCAGCAGACCCGCGCCGGTTTCGAGCGCCCCCCCTTTCCTGGTGCCATTGGCCAGCGCGTCCTGGGGGAGATTTGCCAAGCCTGCTGGGGTGATTGGCTCAAGCAGCAGACCATGCTCATCAACCACTACGGGCTGAACGTGATGGATCCCGACGCCCGCACCTTCCTGACGCGGAACATGCAGGGGTTCCTGTTCAAGGCGGGGGGCACCGAGGAGGTCGACACGACCAGGAAGGGAACGATCAATTGGTGACGCGACGCCGGCAGTGGAGCGGAGCCGCCCTCATCCGTGCCGGCGCCCCGATTCCACCACGCTTCGACATCGGAACCGGAGTCCGAGGGAACCGTTGAGGTGTCGGCGCATGATCGAGCCACTTTCGTGACGGAAACAATGTTGACGGGTCCGGGGTATGGATGGCAGCATGTGTTGACCCTGGCGAGGACCCTGCCGTGCTCGCATTTCTGGAGGCACTTCGCGATGCGTTGATCGCGCGTGATGTCGACGCGATCCGACGCTTGTTGGCCCACCCGCTCGCGGGGATCTTGCCCGACGGCGTTCGCGCCGAGGCCGAGCGAGTCTTGAGAGGCCAGGCGTCCCCCGTGGCGGTTCCGATTGCCACGCTCCAGTTCTTTCACCAGACGGCGCACTGCCTCGGTGTCGTGCGGGAGCCGCGAGGGGTTGGCAAGGATGGTGCGACCCCCGGGCCGCGGCGGCGTACGCCGAGTGCGCAGATGGAGCTTCCGCTGCAGGTGGCGTAGGGGTCGGGCACAAAAAAAGCCCCCGGGGAATCCCCGGGGGCTTTCTCTTTACTTCGAGATCACGCCTTGGTGACGTCGGCGGCCTGCGGCCCCTTCTGTCCCTGGACAATCTCGAACTCGACCTTGTCGCCTTCCGCGAGGGACTTGAAGCCATTCGACTGGATTGCGCTGAAGTGAACGAAAACGTCGGGACCTCCCTCACGGGAGATGAAGCCAAAACCCTTCGCGTCGTTGAACCACTTCACGGTGCCTTGGATACGTGCCATCGTGCCTATCCTCTTCCCTCTGCGGGGCGAAACGGTGGAGCCGGAACGAGGACGCCGGCTGCGGACGTCCTCAGGTGCAAGTACCGGGTGTTACCCCGGACCCAAGAAAAAGCTCGTGCCCTCGAAACGACCGAGTGCACGAGCACGAGCGATCGAACAGGACCAAGCGTTCTAGGCAGCGCCCGCAATATAACGAGCCGTGCGGCCACACGAAGCGCAGGTCAGGGTGACATGCGATCTCGGCGGGGGCGGCACGTGCATCGGTTCGCGTTCAAAGGCGCCGGAGCCGCAGGAGGGGCAGCTGAGCGGCGACCCAGTGCGGTCCGAGGCGATGAGGTGGAGGGCCTGGGCGGGGTTGTACGTGGCCGGACGGGGCTTGCGCATCAAATCCTCCCTTTCAGAAAGCGGTCCCAA
>JAEUJL010000115.1 GCA_016794835.1 Gemmatimonadota bacterium
GAGCATCGGGACATAGGCCCGCATGGCGGGCAGGTTCCGCACCATCGAGCCGAGGGAGACGATGTGCTTGTGCTCCTCGTTGGTCTCGAAGATCGCGCCCTTGAGGGCCTGCTCGAAGTAGGCCAGCAGGTAGCGGACATACCCCCCAAAGACCTCATCGCCGCCCTGTCCGCCCAGGACCACCTTCACGTGCTGTGCCGCGAGGCGCGCCGTGACAAACTGCGGGAAGATCCCGGGGCCGGCGGCGGGTTCGTCCATCTGGGCGACCAGCGACGGCAGCAGCGTCACGAACTCCGCCTCGGTGGGGACGACCTCGTGCAGTGGGATCCCGGCGCCAGCGGCGACGGCGCGGGCATGCGGGGACTCATCGAACGCCGGCCCCTCGTCAAAGCGCCCGGTGAACCCGACGATCGGACGATGGCGCGCCGCGAGGGACGCCACGATCCCCGAGTCGAGGCCTCCCGAGATGTAGGCGCCCACCGGCACGTCGGCCCGGCACTGCAGGCGCACCGCGTCCTCCAGGAGCCAACGCACCTGCTCGACGAACGCACTCTCGCTGGTCTGCAGGTCGCAGCCGAACGCGGGGGACCAGTAGCACCAGGTGCGACGCCGACCGGAGGCCAGGTGCACTTCCATGCAGTGCGCAGGCGCCAGCTTGTGCACGTTGGCGAACAGGGTGTCGGTGCCGGTGACGAACTGGAACGTGAGGTACTCGCGCACCCCGACCGCGTTGGGATGCCGTTCCGCCCCCGGGTGCTCCCAGAACGCCTTGATCTCGGATGCCAGCAGGAGGTCGTCGCCGGCCATGGTCCAGTACAACGGCTTGATGCCAAAGTGATCGCGAGCCGCGAGGAGGGTACCGCGCCGCCGGTCCAGCAGGAGGAAGGCGAACATCCCATTGAGGCGGGCGACACACGCCGCCCCATACTCCTCGTACAGCTGCAGCAGCACCTCGGTGTCCGAGGTGGTGTGGAACGTGCGTCCCTTCGCGCGCAGCTCACTGCGCAGCTCCACGTAGTTGTAGATCTCGCCGTTGAAGACGACCGTGAGGTCGCCATGGGTCATCGGCTGGTGACCGGTGGTGAGGTCGATGATGGAGAGCCGCTGGTGCGCGAGGGCCACCCCCGGTTCCACCAGGACGCCGTGGTCGTCGGGGCCGCGATGCCGAAGCGTGGCGGCCATGCGCGCCGGCAGGTGCCCGGGGATGGCCGCCCCGTGCGCGCGCACGATCCCCACAATGCCACACATGGCTCAGCTCCTCCCGGTGGCGAGCGTGGGCGCGGCCAGGCGGACCGGGAGCCGTCCGCGGTCCGTGAGTGCGGCGGCGTGCGCCGACATCGGGACGACGTCGAAGTGCTCGTCCAGCATCGCAAAGGCGCGCTGGAGCACGCGATGCTTGGTCGCCGTCGGCACGTCCATCCCGGGGAAGAACGCCACCTCGGGCGCCACGTCGGCACTGACCACGTCCAGCGGATGCAGCAGGATGCTGGGCTCGACCCGCGCCAGGCGGCAGGCGGTGAGCGCCGCACGCCAGTAGCCTAACGCCAGCGCCTCCGAGTACCGGGCCAGGTAGAGCAGGTAGCTGGGATGAAACGGCGTCCGGGTCCCCGGCATCACCGTCACCGGGATCTCGAGGAGCGACCGCCCACCGTCCAGCGCCCAGGCATACGGCGTGTTGGGCCAGGTGCCGGCGGACCACGTGCCGAACAAGGCCGAGCGTTCGGCCTTCTCCTCGGGGGTGAGGCGCGCGGTGGCGAAGTAGTAGCGCCGGGCGAGGGGGCCCAGCCAGGTCGGGAGGGTGCTGGCGTCGAACTGGTAGCCGCGTCGCGCCAGGACCTCGAGCAGGGTGGGACTCCAGCTGTAGCCCGGGCCGCGGAAGGCGGTGGGCCGACGCCCGATCACTCCCTCGATCGCCTCCTCGGCGCGCGCGACCTCGGCCTCGAGCTGGTCCGGGGCATAACGCGACAACCAGGGCTCATGTTCGTGGGAGTGATTGCCAACCTCATGACCGGCACGCACGATCGATTGCAGGGCGGCGGCATTCTCGGTGCGTTCGGCGTCGACCCCCACGACAAAGAAGGTGATGCGGTAGTCGCGCTGCGCGAGGAGGTCCAGCGCCACCGGCACCACGGTGTCGAGGTAGGACGGGCGCGATTCCCACCCAGAATCCCCATGGGTCTTCATGTACGACCACAGGTTGTCCAGGTCGAGCGACAGGCTGGCGATGGGACGACGGTCAGGCATGCGCCGCCTCCGGTCGTCCCCCCAGGCGAGCGACCAGCGCGTGCGCGGCACCCTCGGCCAGGCGCACGGTCTCGTCGACGTTGAGCGAGCCGTGGGCGATCTGCGCCGAGTTCACGACGTGCACCCGCGGGTGCGAGGTGGCCATCGGTGGCATGGCGTCCCGGGAGTAGTGCCGCGTGGAGACGGCGAGCACGTCGCGGGCACGGGCCACGCGCGTCGCGACCACGTCGTCGGCGCGCAGGTCGGGGACCATGCGCTGCAAGCCGGCCAGGGCCTGGTC
>JAEUJL010000161.1 GCA_016794835.1 Gemmatimonadota bacterium
TATGCGCACACGGCGTCGTACGACGCGGCCATCGCCACCTGGTTTGCCGGGCAGCGCGGCGAACGTTTTCCCGACCAGGTCACCGTTCCGCTCGTGCGACAGCAGGGGCTGCGCTACGGAGAGAACCCCGGCCAGGACGCCGCCTTCTACCTGGAGCGTCGCGGCGAAGGGCTCGGCGCGCTCGTGCAACGTGGTGGGAAGGAACTCTCGTTCAACAACCTGCTCGACCTCGAGGGCGCCCTCCTCGCGACGGACCCGTTCGAAGGCGAGGTGGCCTGCGCGATCATCAAGCACACCACGCCGTGCGGGCTGGCCACCGGCACCACGGCGCTCGACGCGTATCGCAAGGCACTCGCCTGTGATCCGGTGTCGGCCTTTGGTTCGGTGATTTCCTTCACCGTTCCGGTCGACGAAGCCGCCGCGGAAGCGATCGCGGGCCTCTTCGTGGAATGCATCGTGGCGCCGTCCTTCAGCGAGGCCGCCGTGGAGATCCTCGGCCGCAAGAAGAACCTGCGCGTGCTCGAGGGGACGGCGCGTTGGACCCCCGGCATGATGGATTACAAGCGCGTGCGTGGTGGCGTGCTCGTGCAGGAACGTGGTCCGGCAATCCTGCGCGACGACGACTGGAAGGTGGTGACCACGCGCGTGCCGACCGCGCAGGAGAAGGTGGACCTGCTGTTCGCCTGGCGCGCGGTGAGCAGCGTCAAGTCCAACGCCATCGTGCTGGCGCGCAACGGGGCGACGATCGGGATCGGGGCTGGGCAGATGTCCCGGGTGGACGCATCGTTCCTCGCGGTACACAAGGCCCGCGGGGCCGGCCATGACACGGCGGGATCGGCGTTAGGCTCCGATGCCTTCTTCCCCTTCCGCGACTCGGTGGACCAGGCGGCGGAGGCGGGGATCACCGCCATTGTGCAGCCCGGTGGGTCGGTGCGTGACCAGGAGGTCATCGACGCGGCCAACGAGAAGGGGATCGCCATGGTGTTCACCGGGCAGCGACTGTTCCGCCACTAGTACCCTCGTGCCGATCCCCGGCGAAAGCCGGGGCCCAGCGTCGTCGCCCCGTGAACGCTTAGTCCGTGCGCAACGCCAGCATCGGATCCGCGCGCGCCACGCGCCGCGCCGGGAGATAGCTGGCGACCAACGCGACGGTCGTCAGCACGACCGTCATGACCACAAAGGTCACGCCATCCAGCGGACTGACGCCAAAGAGCAATGAGGCGAGCAGCCGGGTCGCCACCATCGCGAGGAGCACGCCGATCAGAACGCCCGCCCCGGCGAGGCGCATTCCCTCCCCCACGATCAGCCGCAGCACATCGCGGCGCTGGGCCCCGAGGGCCACGCGCAGGCCCAGCTCCCGCGTGCGCCGCCCCACGGACTGCGCGATCATCCCGTACAGACCAACCGTGGCGAGCAGCAACCCGATCCCGCCTAGTGAGGCCGTGACGATCGCTGCCAGGCGTTGGGGCAACAGGGCCAGGCTCGTCGCTTCCGTCAACGGGGTCATCACCGGCGGTGGCGCGAGGGGGTCGAAGGCTGCCACCGCATCGCGAATCCCGTCGCCCACCGTTGCCGGCCCCTGCACCACCAGGAAGAGGTTGGGCTGCCAGCGTTGCGCGACCGGGAAGTAGGCGAAGGCCGGCACCTCCTCCGTGAGGGAGCTGTACTTCGCATTGCGCAGGATCCCGACGATCGTGATGACCTCGCCGCGCATCGTGAAGGTGCGGCCCAGCGCGCTGCCATCCGGCCAATGCCGACGGGCCAGGACCTCGTTCACGACGGCCACGCGTGGCGCGGCCACCCCATCGGACGGAGAGAAGCCCCGCCCCGCGACGAGCGGCATCCCAAGCGCCTCGAAGAACCCCGGATCAGCCAGGGCCAGGTTGATCGGGGATCCCCGTTCGTCCGGACTCGCCGGTGGCGTGGTGAAGATCTCGTCCCCCGACGTCGCAAAGGTCAGTGGCAGGCGGTCGGCATAGCCAGCCGCCGTCACCCCGGGGATCGCGCGCACCCGGTCGAGCAGCGCATCGTAGAACGCGTGCCCGCGCGCGGCGTCATAGCCCCAGGCCTCGGTGTTGAACAGCGTGGTCTGGACCCCGGCGGACTGGAACCCCCGATCCACCCGCGTCCCGTTGGACATGGCGCGCAGGAACAACCCCGCCGCCACCAGCAGCACGAGGCTCAGCGCGAGTTGGCCGACGATCAAGGCACGCCCCAGGCGGCCGCGCCTCGTCCCGGCGCCCGAGGATCCGTCGCGCAACCGGGCGACCAGGTCGCCGTCCACCGCCCGCATCGCCGGCGCCAGCCCGAACACCAGGCCGGTCGCGAGCGCGAGGCCTAACGCGAACAGCAGCACCCGCAGGTCGGGCGAGACTTCCAGCGCCATCGGCACGTCGGCCGGGATCGTCACCCGCTCGATCGCCGCGGTCGCCTGCGTGGTGATCAACACCCCGCCCAGTGCGCCGAGCAGGAAGAGCGTGACGATTTCCGTGAGCAGTTGCCGGACGAGGCGCCCCCGTCCGGCGCCGAGCGCCGCGCGCACCGCCATCTCGCGCTGCCGTGCAATGCCGCGCGCGGAGAGCATCGACGCCACGTTCACGCTCGCGATCATCAGGACCAGCACGGCCGCACCGAGCAGCAACCCGATGAATCCGGCCGCCATCCCACGCGCATCCGCCGGCAACCCGGTCATCGCCGTCAGCCGGATGGTGTCGTACTTCGCGCGCGGTTGCGGCTCACGCGCCTCAGCGATGTACGCCGCGGTCAACCCCTCCAGCTCTCCCTTCGCCTGCGCGACCGTGGCGCCCCGGCTCAGTCGCCCAAAGGTCCAGAGCCACACGGCGTGCTCCCGGTCGCGACTGGGGCGCAGCTGCTCCTGCATGGAGAGCGGGACCCACGCCTCGACCAGCAGCGGGGTGAAGACGCCATGGAACTCGGGCGGCGCCACGCCAACGACGGTGTACGGTGCCCCGTTCACCCGGACCGGACGCCCCACGACCGTGGAGTCGCCGCCAAAGCGCGATTGCCAGAACGCGTGCGAGATCACCAGGGCGGGCCCGGCCATCGGCGCCGCGTCCTCCTCCGGCAGGAAGAAGCGGCCCAACGCGGGGCGCACCCCGAGGACCGAGAAGTAGTTGCCACTCACGATGTTGCCGTGCACGAACACACCCTCGCCGCCCGTGGACAGCGCGAAGGTCACCTTGCTCCAGACGGCAACCGCGTCGAGTGTCCGCGTGCGCTCGCGCAGCCAGTTGAGGTAGTCGTACGACGACTGGATGCCCTCGGCCATCGTGCGGTCCCGCCGCTCGATGTTCACCAGCCG
>JAEUJL010000165.1 GCA_016794835.1 Gemmatimonadota bacterium
TCCTCGCGGCGATCGCGCACATCTTCCATGCGGTCGCACGGCATGCGGTAGCAGCGCGGCGGCGGGTTCTGCGCGCCAGCGGTCGAGGCGAGGACGACGAGGGCAGCGGCGAGCGGGGCAATCCGGGTCGAGCGCATGGGATCCTCCAGATGTATCGGTCAGGGGCGGGACGGTCCCGCCTTCACCCTGTCCGACGCGGCCCGGTCCGGCGTGTTAAGGCCGGCCGGGCGGTCAAGGTGTCCGCTCGGCCTGGCGGGTCCGGTGGTCGCCTAACGAGGCACGAGGGCCACCACGCGCACGGGGCCGCCGGATCCGCCGGTGGTCTTGATGGGTAGCGCGAGGAGGGTGGCGCCGGTGGCCGGGAGGGCCGAGAGGTCGGCCAGGTTCTCGAGGGCGGGGACGTTGGCGGCGCCCAGGATCGCGTGGACCGCGAAGGATGGGGCGGCGCCGATGTCGGTCGAGGGGGCATCCACCCCGAGGAGGGCGGCGCCCCGGTCGGTGGCCAGGAGGCGCGCGGCCTCGACCCCAAACGACGGAAAGTGGAGCACGGTGCGACCGCCCGCGGTCGCCGCACCAAAGTAGCGCGTGTCGTCTCCCCAGAAGCGCGCCCACCCGGTCCGCAGGAGGACGGCGCTGCCCCGCGGGATGCGACCATGCTGCGCCTCGTGGGCGGCCACGTCCGCCGGCGTGAGGGCGTAGTCGCGGTCCGTCGCCGCCTGGCGCGTGACGTCGATGACCACGACCGGGACGACCAGCCGATCGAGCGGGATCTGCTCATTGGTCCACCCCGCGCCGGAGGCGTGGCGGGGGGCATCGAGGTGCGTCCCGAAGTGTTCGTTGAGCTGCAGGCGGAACATCGCGGTCGTGGCGGTCGCCGTCAGCGTATCGAGCTTGAAGGGCGTCCGGGAGCCCGGCCAGGCGGGCCCGCGTTCCGAGACCTCATGCGTGAGGTCGACCAGGCGGTGCCGCGCCAGGTCCAACGGCTGCGCCCCCGCGAGGAGGGGGGCGCAGCACCAGGCCGCCGCCACGCGCCACCGGCTCACGGGAGCGTCACCCGTGCGAGGGTGTTCGCGTCGGTGCCGAACCAGAGTGACTTCGTGGGCCGGTGAAAGATCACGTGCCGCACCGTCTGCCCGCCGCTCGGGATGTCGAGCCCCGGGACAAACGACTTCGAGCGTGGGTCGTAGCCGATGATCTTGTTCGGCTTGTTCGGCGTGTTCTCCGAATACCAGAGCCGGTCCTTGTCGTCCACGGTCAGGGCGTATGGCAACGAGTTCATCCCGCCGGGCGAGGCGATCTCGGTCACCGCCCCGGTGGCCGGATCGAGTCGCCCCAGGTAGCCGCGCGTGTAGTCCACGTACCAGACGATGTCATCGCTCGTGATGGCGATGCGACGACCCCGGGCCCGCTCGTTCGGCAGGGGGTACTCCCTCAGCTGCATGGTCTTCGGGTCGACCATGCCGATCTTGTTCGTGCCGAACAGGTTGAACCATGGCTGGTCCTTCGAGTTCATCATGATCCCGTACGGCCGCGTGCCGGTGCCGGGAATCTTCACGAGGTCGACCTTGCCACTGGTCGTATTGAGGTGGCCGACGAAACCGCCGTTCTGCACGGTGAACCAGATGTTGCCGGCCCGATCAAAGACCAGGGTGTGCGGGTCGCGGGCCGCGGGGTCCGGCATCGGGAAGCGCGTGATCTCCCCGGTCCTGGGGTCGAGCTTGCCAATGTGGGCGTTCATGTTGCCGGCATACCAGATCATCCCGGCCTTGTCGATGATCAGGTTGTGCGGGTTCGTGTTGGCCGAGAGCTCGTAGCGCTTGAAGTCGCCGGTCTTCGGGTCGAAGACGGCGATGTAGTTGCCCGCCTGCCCGCAGAACCAGACCCGACCATCGGGCGCGACGTAGGGATCGCGCGGTCGCGTCTTCTCCCACGGGACGGTCCACTCCTTGATCTGGATCGAGTCGACCGTTGTCGCCGCCGGCACCGTGGGTGCGGCGAGCAGGGCCATGGCCAGGGACGTGAGCAACATGGGGAGCTCCGGTTCGGGACGGATCAATACTGGGCGCCCCGGCGCGCACTGCCTAGGCCCAAGCACACGGCGCATCCGGACGAAATGTGTGGGGGGGCCACCGCCCCGTGGCCGGGGAGGGGACCTCGACGAACGGGTCGATGGGACCGATGAGTGGAGGGGGCAGTCGAAACGGGCAGTGCCGGACCGCGTAGTTTTGGCCAACGACCTACCCGGACCTCATGCGCGCCTCTGTTGTCCTGTTCCTGCTCCCGACCGTCGCCGCCGCACAATCGCCCTTTGACGCGGCACGTCTCCTCCCCCGCTCCGACTCGTTCGCCGTCACCGTCCAGGGCCGCCAGGTCGGCGGCATCCGCGAGACCCTCGAGAAGACCGCTGACGGGTACCGGCTGGTCTCGGTCCAGTCACTCGCCGGGATGAACCAGTCCACGGAGGTGCTCTTCTCGCGCACCCTCGCGATGACATCCGTCAAGCAGGAGGGGCAGGCTCGCGGCCAGTCCATGAAGATCGGTGTGGCCTATGGGCGGGGTCGGGCCAAGGGCACGGCCACGACGCCCGGGCCGCAGGGGATGAAGACCATCGCGGTCGACACGACCGTGCCGCCCGGCGCGGTGGACGACAACGCGCTCCAGTCGCTCCTGCCCGCACTCCCGTTAGGCGCCGGCAAGACGTTCCAGGTGCCGGTGTTCGCCTCGGGCCAGGGCACCTCGAAGGTGATGACGGTGACGGTGAGTGGCAGCGAGTCGGTGACGGTGCCCGCCGGGACCTTTGATGCCTGGAAGGTGGAGGTGGCGGGGGGGCAGGTGCCGGTGACCTTCTGGGTGAGCCGGACCGACCCGCGGGTGGTCAAGATGGGATTCGCCGGGGCCCCGATGGCCTTTGAGCTGGTGAAGTAGTCTGGCACACGGCGGGGGAGGCGTCATCTTTCGCGCCTCCCTTCCTCGGCAGGTTCCCGTGATCCGTCGTGCGTTGTTGCTCCTCCTCGTCGCCATGGCCCCCGCGGCCGCGCAGCGTGGCGGGGAGATCCTCTGGGACACCTATGGCGTCCCGCATATCCACGCGCGTACCGACGGGCAGCTCGGCTACGCCTTCGGATGGGCGCAGATGCAGGCCCACGCCGACCTCATCCTCGAGCTGTACGGCGAGGCACGCGGGCGCTCCGCGGAATACTGGGGCGACCCGTCCGGGCAGCGTGAGGCGATGGACAGCTGGGTGCGCCGGATGGGGGTGGCGCGGGGTGGGGCGCGGTGGTCCGCCCAGCAGGCCCCGGCCTTCCGATCCTACCTGGACGCCTTCGTGCAGGGGATGAACGACTGGGCGTTTGCGCATCGCGACCAGGTCACCGATTCCATGGAGGTGGTCCTTCCCGTCACCGTGGAGGATGTGCTGGCCCACGGCCAACGGGTGATCACCACGGCCTTCGTCACGAGCCCGGACCGCGTGAGCGGCACCGTGCGCGCCTGGGAGCGCGGGGGGATGCGTGCGGCGGAAGAGGCGGCCGCGGCCCTCGAGGCGGCCGAGATGCGTGGCTCGAACGCCTGGGCCATTGCGCCCTCCAAGTCGGTGAGCGGCAAGGCGATGTTGGTGGCCAACCCGCACCTCCCGTGGGGGTCGTTCTATACCTGGTTCGAGGCACAACTCGTCGCACCCGGGATCAACCTCACCGGGGCGACGCTGGTCGGGTCGCCGATCATCACGATCGGCTTCAACGACGACATCGCCTGGACCCACACGGTCAACACGCATGACGGGCAGGACCTTTATGAGTTGACGCTCGACGGCGACGGCTATCGCCTGGATGGGACGCGCCGGGCGTTCACGACGCGCACCGAGACGATGCAGGTGAAGGGGCGCGACGGACGCCTGGCCTCCCGCGTGCTGACGATCCGCGAGTCGGTGCATGGGCCGGTGGTGGGCGAGAAGGAGGGGCGCGCCCTGGCGCTGCGCGTCGTTGGACTCGACCGCGGCGGTGCCTGGAAGCAATGGTGGGACATGGGGCGCGCCCGCACCAAGGCCCAGTACGTGCGTGCCCTGCAGCAGATGCAGGTGCCGATGTTCACGGCGATGTATGCGGACCGGCAGGGGGAGATCCTGCACTTCTTTGGTGGCCTCACGCCGGTGCGGCCGCGTGGCGGGTGGGAGTTCTGGCAGGGGATCGTGCGCGGGGACACCACGGGCACGCTCTGGACGCGAACCCACACCTTCGCCGACCTCCCGATGCTGGTGAACCCGGTGGGCGGCTGGCTGCAGAACGCCAACGATCCCCCATGGACGACCACCGTCCCGCTCGTGCTCGACCCGGCGAAGTACCCGTCGTACATGGCCCCGCGTGGGATGGCCTTCCGCCCGCAGCGCTCGGCGCGGCTCCTCGCCGAGACCGGCAAGATCTCGTTTGACGAGATGGTGGCGCGCAAGCATGACACGCGGATGGAACTCGCCGATCGCCTCCTGGACGACCTCGGCGCCGCGGTCACGGCCCATGGCGACGCCGACGCGAAGGCGGCGATGGCCGTGCTCGAGGCCTGGGATCACACCGCCGATGCCGCGTCACGCGGGGGCGTGTTGTTCTCCGCGTGGTGGCGCGAGCTCAACCGGGCCGGCGCCCCACGGACCGGGGCCCAGCCGCCGTTCGCCGTGGCCTGGGAGCCCCAGCGGGCCCTGGAGACGCCCGACGGTCTCGCCGATCCCGCGGCGGCCGCGCGCGCCCTCAGCGCCGCTGCCCGCAGCGTGCGGGAACGCCATGGGTCGCTCGACGTGCCGTGGGGCGAGGTCAACCGGCTGCGGCGCGACGACGTGGACTTGCCGGCCAACGGCGGCAGCGGGCAGTTGGGGGTCTTTCGCGTCGTCGAGTTCAACATGCCGGAGCGCGAGCGCCAGGGGCTGGCCGCGATGGGCGACTCGTTCGTCGCCGCCGTGGAGTTCTCGACGCCGCTCAAGGCGCAGGTCCTCATCGGGTATGGCAACTGGTCGCAACCCGGGTCGAAGCATCGGGTGGACCAGCTGCCCCTGTTTGCGAAGAAGGCGCTGCGGCCGGCGTGGCGATCGCGCGCGGAGGTGGAAGCGAACCTCGAGCGGCGAGAGGTCGCCGGGGGGCGTTAGGCACGTCACGGGTCCCGGCCGTCGGCCGGGACCCGCGCCGGGCTCCTCGTGGATCAGCCGAGGGTGTCCGGCCGACTCAGGGAGTCGAGGTCATCCCCGCGGCGCCGGGGCGGGGGCAGGGGGCGACGCGGACGGTCCGGGCCATCCCCACGGCGGAACTGCGGTGCCCGGCGGCCTCCGTCGCGCGGCATCCAACGATCTTCTGCCGGTCCACGCCCGCGCCCCGGGCCCATCTCCATGCGGCCACGTCCCGGCCCGCGCCGCGGCCCCACGTCGCCCCGACCCCGCATCGCCTCGCGTCGCAGCGCCATCCCCTGGCGCGCGCGCGCCATGCGCATCCCCTGCACCCGGCCGCGCTGGGTCGAATCCAGGACCGCGAGGGCCTGGCGCCCGATCGTGGTGTCGATGCCGCGTGTGCGCAGCTGGGCCATGCGGTCGCGCAACGTGCGCCGGGCGCTGTCACTGCACTGGCCCTGGGGGCCACAGGCGGAGTCGCGCAGCATGCGCGCCTGGTCCATCAGCGTGCGGCGACGCGCGACCATGGTCCGTTCCATGGAATCGAGTCGCGCGACCTGGCGCGGGGTCAAGTCCAGTTCGCGACGCCGGTTCAGCAACTCGGTCGGCGAGGCGCCGAGTTCGCGACGGGGCGCGGGTG
>JAEUJL010000221.1 GCA_016794835.1 Gemmatimonadota bacterium
GACACCACACAGACGCAGCAGCAGGACGACTCGACCCAGACCCAGGGGGGCCAGGGACGCAACCGGGACCCGCGCGTCCGCGCGAATGTCACCTGGTCGCCGGACAGTCGCGCCTTTGTCATCACGCGGAATGACGCGCGCAAGGTGAAGGAGCTCTACCTCGTCAACTCGCTGGCGACTCCCCGCCCCTCCCTGATGTCGTACAGCTACGCGATGCCGGGCGAGGCCGATGTCGCGCAACAGGAGCTGTACCAATACCGGCGCGGCGAGGCGGCGGTGAAGCCCGTCAACGTCGGCAAGTGGCGCGACCAGCGCCTGTTCTTCCAGCACTGGCCCTCCGGATCGGACAAGCTGCGCCTCGTCCGCCGCGACCGCCTCCAGCGCAACCTCGAGCTCATCGAGGTCGACCTGGCGTCCGGCGCCATCAAGACCCTGATCACCGAATCAGTCGAGAACGCCAACCTGGAGCAGCAAGCCCCACGCTACACGAAGACCGGGGGCGACATCATCTGGTGGTCCGAACGATCGGGCTGGGGCCACTACTACCTGTATGACCACAACGGCACGTACAAGAAGCCGCTCACCGCGGGGGCGTGGCGCGCGGACCAGATCGCGCAGATCGACACCACCGGCGGCGTGATCTTCGTCAGCGGCGTGGGGCGCGAGGCGGGTGAGAACGTCTACCAGCGCCACCTCTACCGCGTGAATGCCGACGGGACGGGGCTCGCCCTCCTCGACGCGGGGGATGCCGACCACCAGGCGACCATCCTGCCCACGCGCCGCTACTTCGTGGACAATGCCTCCCGGCCCGACCTCCCGCCGAAGGCGATCGTGCGCGACGCCATGGGGCGCCAGGTCATGGAGCTGGAGTCCATGGACCTCGCCCAGCTCAAGGCGATGGGGTGGCGGGCGCCCACCCCCTTCCTCGTGAAGGCGGCGGACGGCACCACCGACATCTACGGGAACATGTGGAAGCCGTTCGACTTCGACTCCACGCGCAAGTACCCGATCATCGCCAGCATCTACCCCGGCCCGCAGACGGAGCAGGTCAACGTCGGCTTCAATGCCGGGGGGACGCAGCAGCAGCTCGCCCAGCTCGGCTTCATCGTCATCCAGATCGGCAACCGCGGCGGCAACCCGCTGCGGTCCAACGCCTACCAGAACTACTCGTACTTCAACCTCCGGGACTACGCCCTCGCCGACAAGAAGGCCGGCATCGAGCAGTTGGCGGCGCGCCACGCGTTCATCGACATCGATCGCGTCGGGATCTTCGGGCACTCGGGCGGTGGCTTCCTCACCGGGGCCGCCCTGCTCCTCCCGCCGTACAACGACTTCTTCAAGGTTGGCGTGTCGTCCGCCGGCAACCACGACAACAACATCTACAACCAGAACTGGAGCGAACAGTACCACGGACTGCGTGAGGTCCCGGTCCGCGCGGACAGCGCCCGCCGACGCACGACCGCCGCATCCTCCGGGCGGTCACCGGTGAGTGATGTCCTGCCGGCTGGGGACAGCACCCGCTTCGAGATCAAGGTCCCGACCAACGCCGAACTCGCCGGCAACCTGAAGGGGCGACTGCTCCTGGTCCACGGCGACATGGACAACAACGTGCACCCGGGCGGGACCATCCGGCTCGTCGAGGCGCTCATCAAGGCGAACAAGCGCTTCGACATGATGATCCTGCCCGGCAAGCCGCACGGTTTCGGCGACATGCAGCCCTACTTCAATCGCATGCTCATGGAGTACTTCGCCGAGCACCTGCTGGGCGACTACTACCGCGACGGAGCAACGATTCGTTAGGCCGCCGGTGGGCCGCTGGCGGCTGCCCGATGGGCGGCCACCAGCGGCAGCAACATCCGGAACCACGGCGTGAAGGTCGCCGGGGCCGCGGCGACCTCATCGCGCAGCGCATCGAGCGGCCGCCACCGCACCGCCGTCACCTCCGCCGCCACCGGGGCGAGTGGCCCGGCCAGGCGTGCCGTGAACACGTGGTCGTACTCGTGCTCGACGAGCCCGTTCCCCACCTCCGCGCGATAGAGGAACGGGAACGCCGCGGACAGGTCCGCGAGCTCCGCCCCCAGCTCCTCGCGGGCGGCGCGACGCACCGCCTCCTCGAGGGATTCTCCACTCCGGGGATGCGTGCACGCCGCATTGGACCACAGCCCCCCGCTGTGGTACTTGCCGTGGGCCCGCTGCTGGACCAACCACTGGCCCTGCGCGTCGAAGAGGAACACCGAGACGGCACGGTGCAGCACTCCCTGCTCGTGGGCGAGGAGCTTCTCGCACCGCCCGATCTCGCCATCCCGCTCGTCGACCAGGATGACGTCCACCGGCGCGTCGGTCACTGCCGCACCAGGCGCGTGTCCCCGTTGCTGAACTGCATGCGCACCGCCGACGCCGGCGTCCGCACCACGCCGGCCCCGTCGCGCACGAACGCCAACACCTCACCGGTCGCCGCATCGCGCAGCAACACCTCGGGGACCCGGGTGGCATCCCAGCTCAACGCCGCCGTACCGGCCACCCCCGCACGCCAGGTCACCGGCGGCGTTGGCCCGCGATCGAAGGCGCGCGTCACGCTCCCGCGGGGGGCGCGAAGCCGCACGGCGGCGACGTTCACCCGTGCCGGGACCGGAATGCGCCCGACCACGCTCGCGGCCCCTCCATGGTCCGCCGCGAGCACCGGCAACCAGGCGGCCGCAACCACCGCCCCGTCGGCGTCCACCACCTCCACCCGCGCGGTTGGCCCCGGCACAGCCTCTGTAGTACCTGACGCCTCCACCAGGAACGGCGCCTCGAGGCGCGGCGATTCGCCCAGCTCGCCGCGCACCAGGACCGCACGACCCGCCGTCCCCGCGCGGGCCGACGCCAGCACGCTCCGGCCCTCCATCATCTTTCGATAGTTGTACTCGCTGATCCACACCGGGCGGCAGTAGCTCATCAGGTCTTTCGTGGACGGCGATTGATACTCGCCACGCCCCCCCGTCGACGCGCTCCACGCGTCCCAGCCAGCCACACCAATCTCCGCCTCCGGGAAGGGATACCCGGGATCCGGGTTCGCCGGGCCGCCGCACGGCGCATGGGGGCGCCCGAAGTTGTGCCCAAGCTCATGGGCCACGGTCTCCCGCGCCGCCGATTCGCGATTGAACCACCCCACCTGCACCGAGACCGCCGTACGGCCAAAGATGAAGCCGAAGCCGCTGAACTGGACGAAGGTGACCCCGGCCCCTGGCCGGAGCACGCCGTAGTAATGGCCGCGATATCCGTCGAGTTGCCGCTTCGCCTCCACCTCGCGGAGGATCGAACGCCACGCAGCGTCCTGCCCGCCGCCGAAGACCACATTGGTCGTGAACGGGGCCCCAACGCGCGCGTTGACCTGGCCAAGGGGCAGCACCTGCCGCGCCGTGATCAGGTACTGGTCGACGTTCCCGGTGGTCACGTTGCCGATCACCCCTCCATCCCCGCCGAGCACGATCGGGATGAACGTGATCTCCAGGGGCGGCACGTCCGCGACCGCGATCGTTCGCCCCCCGCTGCGGGGAAACCGGTTGTTGGCCCGATCCGGGTCCGGCACGCGGGCCTCCGGGTCGGCCGTGACGTGGCAGGACAACCCCGCGCCAAGCCGTCCATTGGGCACGAGCCACTGCACGGTCGGCGCTCCGGTCCGG
>JAEUJL010000222.1 GCA_016794835.1 Gemmatimonadota bacterium
GGAAGGGTGGTGACGGGAATAGTCCCTCCCTCCCTTGCCAGCGCAAGTGTCACCGGCGTGGCAGCGCGAAGATCGAGTCCCAGGCGGTGAGCGCCGGCTTGGGCCGCAACTCGCTGTCCACCAGCCCCAGCCGGGTGAAGAGTGAGAGGATCTCGTCGTACCCCGCCGGCACGTCAAATGAGGTCACGTCCATGTCCGTAAAATTCAGCTGCAGCCAGGCCACTGCCCGCGCCGCCGCCAGGACCTCGGCAAAGCGCCGGATGTACGCCGCCTGCTGGGACGCCGAGGACGCCACGCCGGTGACGCTGGCTGAGGACCAACCGCCTTCGGCGATGAAGAGGGGAAGGGCGCGCCCGCCCGTCAACCGGGACAGGTAATCCAGCGGAATCTCGGACGGCGCGGAGAACCCGCCGAGGTACGGATAGCTCGAGATGCCGAGCGCCTGGATCCAGGGAAAGTCGCGCAGGTCGTCGTCCACACCTTCGTAGCGGTTGGTCTTCTGCAGTCGCCCCCACGCCACCTCGGCTTGCACCGTAGTGTACAGCGTGATGGACGGGACGTTCGCCCGCACATCGGCGGCGGCCGCGGCCGTCATGGCGCGTAGGCCATCGTAGACGCCGCGTGGCGCGGCGAGGCGCACGAGGTTGGTTTCGGCGCCGAGCCCCACGTACTGCGGACGGACGACGGTGACCACGGACCGGACGAATTCACGGAAACGTTGCTGGACAATCGGCTCGGCGATGCTGCGCCCCAGCTCGCGCAGTTCTCGGGCCTCCTTCTCACGGGCGAGGCCATCGGTGCCGTCGAAGGTGACGAAGATCGGGAGGTTCTTGCTGCGATAGAACGTGGCCAGTCCGTCGAACTCGCGCGTGATATACCCCGCGACATCACCACCACTAAGCAGGAGTTTCCACGGTGGTTCCACGTGGAAGATCGCGGCGTCAGCGCGCGTGGACCACATGGTGATGGACGCGATTGCCGCGCCGAGGTCGTTCTTCGGCGGAAAGCCGGAGAAACCCATGCGGAAGGATCGATGGCCGGGCGAGGGCGCGTCCTCCGGCGCGGATGCGCACGAGCCTGCGGTAAGCACGCCCCAAAGGACCGCGGCCCGAATGGTGCCGCCCCAGCATCCGCTCGCGTTCACCCTTGCCTGCCCAGAAGGTACACCGATGTGTGACCTGGGCAGGCCGCGCGTATGACGTGGGGTTCGCGCGGCGTTCCCTTCAGGCAGTTGGCGGGCGGCGCGCCTCCAGGTAGCGGACGCAGTCATCCAGCGTGCGCACGCGTGGGTAGTCGGTCTCCGGTACGTCGATCCCGAGCGTCTCGTGCAGGTCCACGACGAACTCCAGGAAGTCGACCGAATCGAGGTCGAGTTGGTCGCGCAGCGCTTCGCCCGGCCTGATCGCGGCAAGGTCGGCCTCGGGGCGATCCGATGCAGGGCGGCGAGGACGGCCTCTGAGACGATACGGACTCGGGCGCCCTGCAGCTGACGTGAGCCAATGCCGGGTGGTCCGACCTCGAGGGTAGGGGATCGCGCGCCGCAATGTCCGGCGCCACCTGATGCGCGGTGTGACCGCGGCCCGATACCAGCACGCCGCCGCCGGGTGAGCATTCCCGTCGACCGCCGGGCGCACGGGACACCACACATCGGGAGCAGGGATGCTGCGTCGCACAAAGCTGTCAGGACGAGCGCGGAGCGCCGCAGCCTGGTTCATGGCACTGCTCGCGCTCATGACGGCTCCCTTGGTGCTTCTCCTGGTGGGGTCCCCACCCCCAGGGCTCGGGTTTCTCTGGGATCTTGCCATGGCGCTGGGATTCGCCGGGTTCACGATGATGGGGGCCCAGTTTCTCCTCACGGCGCGATTCCGGCGGGCCGCGGCGCCGTTCGGTGTGGACATCCTCTACTACCTGCATCGATACCTGGGCGTCCTTGCCCTTGGGCTCGTCGTGGCGCACGGCGCCGTGGCGGTCGCGGACAACCCGGCCATTCTCCCGGCTCTCGTCCCGTGGAAGGCGCAAGGGCACCTCGCGGCAGGGGTCGTCTCCCTCCTTGTCCTGGTGCTCATCGCGGTCACCTCCCTGGCTCGACGTCGCCTGCGCCTGCCCTATGACTGGTGGCGGGTGACGCATGCCGGGATGGCGATTGCGGCGCTTGCTCTGGGGGCCTGGCACATGCATGGTGTCGGATACTATCTCGGGGATCCGCTGCAGCGCCTGCTTTGGGGCGGGCTGCTCGCGACCGTGGCTGGCGTGGTGGTCGTCGTGCGGGTGTGGCGTCCGTGGCGCCTCTCGCGGCGCCCTTGGCGCGTCGCCCGCATCACGCCGGAACGAGGTGACGCGTGGACCTTGCGGCTGGAGCCGGACGGTCATCGGGGATTCGCGTTCAGCGCTGGGCAGTTCGCCTGGGTGACCCTGCGTTCCAGCCCGTTCCTGATGCGGGAGCACCCGTTCTCGATTGCCAGCAGCGCGTGGGGCAGCGACGGCAGCCTCGCGTTCACGATCAAGGAGCTCGGGGACTTCACGCGCACGGTGGGCTCCATCGCGGTGGGAGAGCGCGCCTACGTCGATGGCCCGTACGGTGCTTTTTGCGAGGCGCGGTACCCCGCACCCACGCTCGTCTTTGTGGCCGGGGGCATTGGCATTGCGCCCATCATGAGTATGCTGCGCACATTGGCGGATGCAGGGGACACGCGGCCCCTGGTGCTGCTGTTTGCCGGGAGCCGATGGGAGCGCCTCCCCTTTGGCGACGAGATCCTGAGCTTGGCCCGGCGGCTGCGGCTGACGGCGGTGTTCCATCTTGAGGCGCCACCCGCTGACTGGTCGGGGGAGCACGGGTGGATCACGCCGACCAGCCTCGCGAAGTACCTGCCGGCGGTCCCCTCGGCGGCCGCGTACTTCCTGTGCGGGCCGATGGCGATGACCCGGGCGGTGGAGCGGATGCTGCGGTCCGCTGGCGTCCCTGCCACGCGCGTTCACACAGAGCTGTTCGACATGGCCTGAGACAGGCGGAGGTGCTCGATGCGCGAATCCCTGGCGCGAATAGCCGTCCTTGGCATCGCGGTCCTGATCGTCCTGTTGTCCCTCGCCGTCGCTGCCGTTCAGCAGCAGCGGGCGCTACTGGTCCCTTGAGAGCGGGAGGAATGATGCGAACGCGCGTGTGGTGGTTGATCGGCTGTGTCGTGGCGAGTGGTCCTGCGGTGCTGACGAGCCAGGGATCGGATACGGCCCTGGTGTCGCGCGGCCGGGAGGTCTACCGCGAGCAGCGGTGTGCCGCCTGCCATTCCGTCGGAGGGGTGGGGAACCGCCGCTACCCCCTCGACTCCGCGGGGCGCCTCGACACCCTCATCCTGCGGCAGTGGGTCGTCGCGCCACAACGGGTGCAGCCGCGCGTGCGCAAGCGCGCGTACGACCATCTCCCTGAGGCTGACATCCGAGCCCTGGTTGCCTGGCTGCGCACCTTGCGGGTCACGCGGCCGCCGTCCACCGGCGGCGGACCGCCAGCTTGAAGGCCTCCATGACCGCGATCACGGTCGCGGCACCGGCGATCGGGATCACCCACTCGTCCCACGGAATGGGGGCCACGTGGAGGACCTGACTCAGGCCGGGTAGATGCATCGCGGCGATGTGCAGCACGTTGGCCAGCAAGACACCGCCCAGCAGCAAGTAGTTGCGACGGAGGGGGATGCGGAACGCCGAGGTCCGCTCGGACCGCGCATTGAAGACGTGAAAGTTCTCGATCAGGACTGCACCGAGGAGCAGGCGGTTTCGAGCCTCGTCGGGGGTGAGGCCCTGTTGCAGCAGCACGAGCCATCCGACAAACATGAGCGTCGCCATCCAGGTGCCGGAGACAACAGTCTGGGCGACCATGAGCCGGTTGAAGATTCCCTCGCCGGGGCGCCGCGGCGGGCGGTCCATCGCGCCGGGTTCACCGCCTTCAAAGGCCAGGGCGACGTCCTGGATCCCGTTCGTCACGAGGTTGAGCCAGAGCAGCTGAACCGGCAGCAGCGGGAGCGGGACGTCGGCCGCCAGGGCGCCCAGGAAGAGCAGGACCTCCGCCGTTCCCATCGAGATCAGGAGATAGGTGACCTTCCTGATGTTGTCATACGCGTATCGCCCTTCCTCCACCCCGGCTTCGATGGAGGCGAAGTTGTCGTCGGTGACGATCAGGGATGCGGTGTCCTTCGCGACGTCCGAGCCGGACCCCATTGCCACCCCGATGTTGGCCGCTCGCAGGGCCGGGGCGTCGTTCACGCCGTCGCCGGTGACCGCCACGAGGTGTCCCTGCGCCTGCAACGCCTCGACGATCTGGTGTTTCTGCAGGGGCGCCACCCTGGCGAACGTGCGCGCCTGCTCCACCGCACCTCGGAACGCGGGGGACGACGGTTCTCCGGCGGCGAGCAGTTCGCGCCCGGTGATCACCTGCGCGGCATCGCCCGCAATGCCCAGCTCCCGGGCGATGGCGAGGGCCGTGCGGGGGTGGTCGCCCGTGACCATGATGACCCGGACGCCGGCGTCATGACACCGGGCCACGGCCGCTCGCGCCTCCGGTCGAGGCGGATCGATCAACCCCACGAGTCCGAGGAAGCTCAGCTCCGCTACATCCTCGTCTGCGAGTGACGTGATGGCACCCAGGTCGGTGGTGCGCTCGGCCAGGGCGATGAAGCGGTACCCGGAGCTGGCGAGTTCATCACCGAGCGCGTGGATGTGCGCGGTGTCGAGTGGGACGACGCGGCCGCCGCTGTTGCTGCTCCGGCAGCGCGGAAGCACGACCTCCAGGGCCCCCTTCACGGCCAGCCGATGGCTCCCTCCCTCTTCGACGAGAGTTGCCGCAAAGCCGCGCTCGGAATCGAAGGGAATGGTGGCCACGCTCCGGGCCTGGCTTCGAAGGGTCGTGGGGGAGAGACCGACCTTGAGTCCCAGGGCAAGGAGCGCGACGTCGATGGCGTCTCCATCGTGGGTCCACGCGCCATCGTGCCGAGTCAGCAGGCCCTCGTTGCAGAGGACGCCGACGGCTGCCAGCTCCCGAACGGATGCGAACTGCGCGGGCGTCGGGGCCGTGCCGTCCGCCAGACTGACGCGACCCTCGTCACTGTAGGCGGCACCGCTCACCGCGAGGGTCTCGCCGCTGGGCAACACCACCCGGCGTACGGTCTGTCGGTTGAGCGTGAGCGTCCCGGTCTTGTCGCTGGCGATGCAGGTGCAGCTCCCGAGTCCTTCGACCGCGGTGAGGCGCCGGACGATGACGTGGCGCCGCGCCATGCGGCGGGTGGCGATCGAGAGAGCGACGGTGACGGCGACGGGGAGCCCCTCGGGAATCGCCGCGACCGCGAGTGCGACGGCGAAAAAGACGACCTCGTCCAACGGCATGCCCCGGCCGACGGCGGCGACGGCGAGGACGACGCACGCACCGAGGACCACGAGGCTGGTTTGTCGGGCGAAGCGTTCCATGCGCACGACGAGCGGCGGGCGGGTTGCCGCGGAACCGGCCACCGTGTCGGCGATGGTGCCAACTTCCGTGTGCATCCCGGTGGCGACCACGATCCCCTCGCCACGTCCCAGCATCACCAGGGACCCGCCAAAAGCCATGTTGAGGCGGTCGCCCACGAGCGCGTCGGTCGGGACCGGCCCGAGGTGCTTCGCGACGGCGTGCGACTCACCCGTGAGGAACGCTTCGTCCACCTGGAGGCCGTTGATGCGGAGCAGGCGGAGATCGGCGGGCACGCGGTCCCCGGATTCCAGGCGTACGAGGTCACCCGGCACCAGTTCGTCGGCCTCGACCTTGAAGTCCACGCCGCCTCGCCGCACCGCGGCGCGCGTCGTCAACAGGCCCTGCAGCGCCTGGGCATCGCGCTCGGCCTTCCATTCCTGCCACGTCCCGAGGATGGCGTTCAGCAGCACCACCACCGCGATGAAGCCGGCGTCGGCGAAGTCTCGCAGCACGAGGGCGAGCCCGGCTGCGGCCAGGAGGACGTAGATGAGCGGACTGAGGAATTGATGGAGCAGGATGCGCCCCAGCCCGGGCGGCTTCCGGCGCGGGAGTTCGTTGCGGCCGAACCGCGCACGCCGCGCACGGACCTCAGCGTCGCTGAGGCCGGCCCAGCTGGAGTCCAGCGCCGTGAGGACGGCGGCATCCTCGACGGCGTGCCAGGTGACGCCGGGCGCGCGCGAGGTCTGCCCGGCGTCCGGCGCGCCACCGCGCGGCAGGGGGCTCGGACCTGGGGGCGCCATGGCTACGCGACGTGACCGACGTCCGGCCCGCAGGGGGCACCCGGGAGGACCCTGGCCTTCGGCGCCACGACACGCAGCAACCCGTTAGTCAGGTGCGCGCGCACCTGGGCAGGTACGATGGTGGAGGGCACCATCACTTGTCGGGCGAACGCCCGGCGCCCGAACTCACTCCAAAGGACCTGCTGCGCCCTGCCTCTCGGCCGTCGCTGCGTGTCCGCCCGGATCACGATGCGATCCCGACCGGCGACGACGGCGATGTCCCGCGCCGCGAACCCGCCGAGTGCCAGCTCAATCTCGAAGGCGGCGGTCCCCTCCACGAGTTCGGCCACCGGCCACCCGATCACTTCGCGCTCGGCTGCCAGCCAGTCGTCGAGCTCCTGTCCTGCCTCGCCACCACGCGCGAGGAATCGCTCGAAGGCACGCTGCTGCACCGCCGCCACGACCTCCGCCATCTCAGCGAACGCACGATGGCGGATGCCGGCGGACCGGACCTGGATGTTCGCCATGACCGCATGCTCCTGCGCGCGAGGAATGTGCCTATGGATAAGGGGCTGCCGGCACGTGCACTGTCGGGCGGATTCCCGAATAGGGCTGCTATTTGTGGTTAGGTCGTCACAACAGATCCGCAGTGGATGGATCCCATACGTTTTTCAACCCATCCAGGGCCACTCCCCCGGAGGTTGGCGTCCGTCGCACGGCCAGTGGGTTCGCGCGCGTCGTCCGGTCAGGTCGATCGCGCGGCCAGGGCCGCTGGCGGGACCACGAGGACGGGCACGTCCGCCGACCGGAGGACCTTGTCACTCACGCTCCCCAGGAGGAACCGCGTGGCCTCATGGCGGCCTCGTGACGCCAGGCCGATGAGTTGCGCCCCACTGCCACGCGCGATCGTGAGAATCGCCCCGGCGGGATGCGCGTCCACCACCACCTGCGTGCGGACGTTGAGCCCCGTTCGCGCGTACGACGTCGCGAGCCGGTCGAGGTAGCGGCGGGCGGCATCCCGGGCCACTCCCACCACATCCGGCGGGGTGGCGCGCTCGGCAGCAACTTCCTCGACGGGAAGCACCGAGTGCGTCGGAAGGAGACGCGAGGGAACAACGACGTGCAGCAGGTGGAGGCGCACCCCCGGGCCCGCGAGTGACAGCACCAACGGGATGACCTGCTCGCTCACGCCGTCGTCGTCGATCGGGACGAGGACGTCCGTGTAGGGTGGGGCGGCGGCGCGCGCGCCTTCGCCCCCGGCATCGCGAATCAACAGAACCGGCACCGGGCTCTGCCGCACGACACGGTCGGCGACGCTCCCCAGCCAGAAGCGGCTGAGCCCCGAGTGTCCATGGGTCGTCATGACGATCAGGTCGTGGGGCGCTGTCCGCGCCCGCTCAACGAGGGTCTCCGCGGGGCGTCCGTCGAGGGCTGTGGCACTCGTGGTGAGTCCACCTCCGAGGGACGCGAGCCGCTCCGCCAGGTGCGCGGTATAGGCGCGGGCGTTCGCCGCGAGGTCTTCGGTGACTCGCTGGGCCGACCATCCTGGCGCCGTGGGACCGCGCGGCGGGTCCAGGGGAGAGGCAAACACCGAGACCGCCTCGACACGCGCGCGGTGGTGTTGGCGCGCGATGGCGCAGGCGACGGCCAGGGCGGACTCGGCCAACGGGGAGCCGTCCACGGGTACGAGGATGGATCTGATCATGCGCCTTTCCGGATCGGGGGTGCGGCCATTCGAATGGTGGCCCGATCCCGGCGCCGGGGCGTCGGGGGATAAGCCCGACCCGAGCCCTCCGTTTGCTGACGCACCGCGCAGGGGCCTACACCGGGGGAGGGCGACCCTGACGTCGCATGGGGAGAATCCCCAGTCCCTGCGACGGACCGCTGCGTCCATTGTCCCGAACGTCTGGTGCCTCGCGAACGTGACCGCAGGCTGGCCGCGGGGCAATGGTCGGGGCTGAGCTCGCTACCCCCATCTGAGAAGCGAAATGTCCTGGGCCTGGCGTGTGGCGCGCATTCGGGGAGTGGACGTCAACGTCCACGCCACCTTCGTGATCTTCCTCGTCTGGATCGCGCTGGCCAGCCATGCGCGTGGCGCGCCACCGGAAGCGACGATCGCTACGGTGCTGTTCGTCGTGGCGATCTTCACGTCGGTCCTGCTTCATGAATTCGGCCACGTGGTCGTGGCACAGCACTTCAACGTGGGGACGCGACGCATCACCCTGCTGCCGATCGGTGGGGTGGCGGAGCTTGAGCGCATGCCCGAACGTCCCCGCGAGGAACTCCTGGTGACCCTCGCGGGCCCGGCGGTGAACGTGGTGCTTGGCCTGTTCCTGTACGCCGTCCTCCAGGGCACGGGACGCGAGGTCGTGGTTCCGGCGACCGGTCTGTTCGGCGAAGGGCACTATCTGGCGCGCCTCTTCTGGATGCAGGTGACGCTGGTGGTGTTCAACGCGATTCCGGCCTTTCCCATGGATGGCGGGAGGGTGTTGCGTGCCCTCCTCGCGATGCGGATCGGCTTTGCCCGGGCCACCCGCGCGTCGGCGGCGGTCGGCCAGGCGATCGCGCTGGGCTTCGCGTTCCTTGGGATGTTCGGCAACCCGATGCTGCTCTTCATCGGCCTCTTCGTGTGGATCGGCGCGCACACCGAGCGCCTGGGGGCCGAGACCCGCGTGGCCATCGAGGGGGTGTCGTCACGTGATGCCGCGGAGGTCAGCATCATGATTCTCGGGGAGGCCGACTCGTTGGCTCTCGCCGCGCGGCGACTCCTCGCCGGGGCCCAGCGCGACTTCCCGGTTGCCGATCGGGCCGGCGAGATGGTTGGCGTGCTGACACGGGACCAGCTGATCGCCGCGCTGCGCGACTCGGGGGGGCAAGGGCGCGTCGGCGAGGCGATGACACGACCGGTCATGGTCGCGTCGGCCACCGCCCCACTGAGCGACGTGCTCGCCCGGATGCAGCAGGCCGCAAGCCGGGTTGCCGTGCTCACCGAAGGGGGGACGGTCGTTGGCGTCGTCACGGCCGAAAACGTGGCGGAACTGGTGATGATCCGGCGCGCCCTCGCCGAGTACGACGCCGCACACACCGTGTGAGGAAGACCTATGCGATGGATCAGGTGGTTCTCCGAGATCGGCATCACCGACGTTCCCCTCGTGGGAGGCAAGAACGCCTCGCTGGGGGAGATGACGCGGGAACTCGCGGGACTCGGGGTCCCCGTCCCCGATGGTTTCGCCCTGACCGCCGAGGCGTTCACGGCGTTCCTCGATGCCAATGACCTGAAGCCGCACCTGCGCGCCCTGATGGCGGCGTGTGCCGCTGACCCCGGCCAGCTGGAGGCGCGGGCCGCCGAGGCGCGCGACCTGATCCTGTCGAGCCCGTTGCCTGCCGAGGTCCGCGCGGAGGTGGAGGCGTCGTACGCCGAGTTGTCGCGGCGCGCCGGAGTGGGGGAGCTCGAGGTGGCGGTCCGCTCCTCGGCCACCGCGGAGGACCTGCCGACCGCGAGTTTTGCGGGGGCGCATCAATCGTTGCTCAATGTCCTCGGCCCGCGCGAGCTGATGGAGGCCGTCCATCGCTGCTACGCCTCGCTCTACACCCCGCGCGCCATCCAGTACCGGGTGGATATGGGCTTCGCGCACGAGGCCGTCGCGCTCTCGGTTGGTGTGCAGCACATGTTGCCGGCAGACACCGCGGTGTCGGGGGTGATCTTCACGATCGACCCGGAGAGCGGGCACCCCGACATCATCGTGATCAGCGCGATCTATGGTCTCGGGGAGAACATTGTGCAGGGGAGGGTCGCCCCTGACGAGTATCACGTGCATGCGCCTTCCCTCCGCGCCGGGTATCGGCCCATCATCCGCCGCCGGCTCGGGGCGAAGGAGTTCCGCCTGGTCTTCAACCGGCAGCGGCATGTGCATGAGAACGTGCCGGTGTCGCCCGCGGAGCGAGCACGCTTCTCCCTCAGCGACGATGAGGTGCTGCAGCTCGCGGGCTGGGCCAGCGCGATCCAGGCGCACTATACGGGAAAGGCAGGCCGGCCGACACCGATGGACATCGAGTTCGCGAAGGATGGCGTGCGCGGGGGCCTCTTTATCGTGCAGGCTCGGCCCGAGACGGTGCACGCCAGCCGAGTGGACGACACCCTCACCCTCTACGCGCTCGACGAGGGTGGCCGCTGCCTGGTGGAAGGGACCGCGGTCGGGGATCGCATCGCGACCGGTGCCACGCGTGTCCTGCGCGACACCTCAATGCTCGCCGACTTCCGTCCGGGCGAGGTGCTGGTGACCGAGTCCACCGATCCCGACTGGGAGCCCATCCTCAAGATGGCGGCCGCCGTGGTGACCGAGGGTGGGGGGCGCACCTCGCATGCCGCGATCGTCGCCCGGGAACTCGGGATCCCGGCCGTCGTGGGTGCGTCCGGGGCGATGGGCGCACTTCCCAGCGGGCGGTGCGTGACGGTGTCGTGTGCCGAAGGGGAAACCGGGCGGGTGTACGAGGGGACGCTGCGATTCACGCGCGAGGCCGTCGATCCCGCCACGCTGCCCGCGACGCGGACGAGGATGTTGCTGAACGTTGGGGAGCCGGATCGGGCGTACCGGATGTCACGCCTTCCCGCGGACGGGGTGGGCCTCGCGCGGATGGAGTTCATCTTCGCGGGGTGGGTGAAGGTGCATCCCCTGGCCCTGACACGATACGAGGGCCTGGATGTGGTGACCCGCCGTCAGGTCGACGACCTGACGGTCGGCTTCCCGGACAAGCGGGAGTACTTCGTCGACACCCTCGCGCAGGGGATCGGCACCCTGGCCGCTGCCTTTTGGCCGCGCCCGGTCATCCTGCGCTTCTCGGACTTCAAGTCGAACGAGTACGCCCACCTCCTGGGTGGTGGCGCGTTCGAGGAGGCGGAAAGCAACCCGATGCTGGGATGGCGTGGCGCGAGCCGGTATTACCATGCGGGCTACAAGGAGGGCTTCCTGCTGGAGGTGGCCGCGGTGCGCCGGGTCCGTGAAGAGATGGGGCTCACGAACCTGCACGTCATGGTTCCGTTCTGCCGCACCGTGAAGGAGGGGCAACAGGTGCTCGACGTGCTGGCAGAGGGCGGGCTGCCTCGCGGGACGCAGGGCCTGCTCGTGTACGTGATGGCCGAAATCCCCTCCAACATCATCCTGGCGTCGGAGTTCGCAGCCCTCTTTGACGGGTTCTCGATCGGGTCGAATGACCTCACGCAGCTGGTGCTTGGGGTGGACCGTGATGCTCGTCGCGTTGCGCCACTCTTTGACGAGCGGGACGAGGCGGTGAAGCGTTGCTGCGCGTCACTCATCGAGGCGGCGCACGCGGCAGGGCGCACCGTGGGCATCTGCGGCCAGGCGCCGTCGGACTACCCGGATTTCGCGGCCTTCCTGGTGGGGCACGGGATCGACTCGATCAGCCTCAATGTGGACGCCGTCGTGCGGACGCGCCGTGTGGTGGCGGCGGCGGAAGCCTCGCGCTGAGACGCGGCCCGGTCGCGGGGCCGGGGACCAGGGCGCGTTTGGCGCGCGTTGGTTCCCCGGCCGGGCGCGCGGGGTGGTCGCGGGGATCTGCCTCGGGGCCTTGGCCGTGGCGCAGTCCTCGCCGCCCGGGCCGCCTCCGCAGCGTTCGACGGCTCCGCAGGGGACGCTGCGCCTTGACGTCAACGTTCCTGCCTACCGACTCGATGCGTGGCGCGACTCCACATTGGTGGGGACCTGGGCCGTGAGTATCGGGGCGCGTCCGTGGAAGACGCCGACCGGGATGCACGCCGCGGTGGCGGTCGAATGGAACCCGTGGTGGATTCCGCCGGCCAGCCCGTGGGCGCGCGGAGAGAAGGTGACGCCTCCC
>JAEUJL010000271.1 GCA_016794835.1 Gemmatimonadota bacterium
CCAGCAGCGTTTTGGCAACACCTTCGAGATCGTGTTGCAGACGTACGTGGTGCCGCTGGCCGACGCGGTGGCCGCCGCACCGGGTTTTGACCCCGCGCGCCTGCGCCACGTGCGCTGGCGCTTTGATCGCACGGAGGCCGGGACCGTCCTATTGGACAACATCGGGCTTGCACGCATGCCCGCCGACTACATGGGCGGAGGTGCCCGATGATGCGCCGATCTGTTGCGCTCGTGCTCGCGACGCTGCCCGCCCTTGGGGTCGCACAGCGCACGATGCACGCCCCGCTGACCGCCCAGCTTCCGCTGGGCGCGCGGGCGGCGGCCCTCGGGGGCGGGAACGCCGCGAGCCGCGACGCCGAGGGGGCGCTGATGAACCCGGCGAACGTGGGCGTGTCGACGGGACTGGGGGTCAATCTCGTGCGGTATCGTGACGGGACGGCCGGCGGCACCCTGGGGCATGTCGGCTCGGTCGGATCCATGGGAGTGGGGATGGCCGTTTCCTACCTGGACTATCGACCCGCGTTTGCCTCCGGTGGCATCGTCAGCGACGCGCCGTTAGTGGACGGGGGCGCGGGGACGGCGGCGTCACTCGCCGCCTCGGCCGCGATGAGCATCGCGTGGAAGGGGATGCGCTGGGGGGCAGCCGCCACGTACCTGGAGGAGCGGGTGGAGACCTCTCGCAGTGGGGCGGCCGCGGTGTCGCTCGGGGTCTCTCGCTCTGCGCAGTTTGGCTTTGCCTCGTTTGGTATTGCGCTGCAGAACCTGGGGCCCTCCTTGCGGTACGGCCGAACGGACGTCCCGTTGCCGACGCGCCTCGCCGTGGGCGCCTCCGGGGCACAGTTCCCGCTCAATGCCTGGTTCGATCTCGGGGTGGATGCGGGACTGACCGTGCGGCGCGACGGGCTGGTCGGCGGCGCCCTCGGCGGTGAGTTGGCCTGGGTGCCGATCGAGGGGGTCTCTGCCGCGCTCCGGGCCGGGGTCCGCCGGCCCGAGCTCAAGGCGCAGGGGCCGGGGACGGCCGGCTTCGGGCTCAGCCTCGACCGGTTCGCCCTGGACTACGCGTTCGAGCAGATGCGCGAGGGCGGTGCCCACCGGATCGGCCTTCGCATTCGTTAGGCGCTAGGGCACACGTCGTGCCGATGGGGGGGCGATCGCCGTCACGGTGACGCCGGCCCCCCGTACGGCACCGAGGACGTCGACCACTGATTGGTAGCGGACGTCGCGCGACGCATCGACGTACAGGAGTTTCTCGGGACGCGGATCGAAGATTGCTCGCAAGCGGGCTTCGAGCTCGGTGACGGGGATGTCCGTCCCGTTGACGGTGTACCGCGGCCCGGGAGCGACGGAGAGGACGATGGGGACGGCGCCCGGTCCGGTGCGGCCCGTGTCGGGGAGCTGCACCGTGTGGTACCGGAGGCTCAACATCCCACCGATCATGTAGATGATCAGCAGGACGAGCATGACATCGATCATCGGCACGACGTTGGGCTCGGCAACCATCGAGGGAACGCGTCGCATGGGTGGCTCCACGGTT
>JAEUJL010000278.1 GCA_016794835.1 Gemmatimonadota bacterium
CGGACGAGGTCGAGGACGGGGGCGCTCACGAGGCCGCTGGCGGGCGGAGGCTCCGCGCCGCCTTCATGCAGGGCATACCCGAAGTAGGGCACGGAGTCCGTGCCGCTCTGGTTGGCGCGGACCAGCAAGCGGATCCTTCGCTCGGCGGTTGTGGGGCCCACCGGTGGGGTTGCGAAGACGGGACGTCGCGAGCGCACCGCGATCCCCATGACGAGTCCGCCCATGCCGCCGTCGGCGTGATCGTGCGCGACGGCCGCGTCGCGCGGCGCCTGGGTGCCGAGGGGGCCGCGACGCTCGAAGTGCTCAGGGACATGGCAATGGAAGAGCCAGTTCCCGGCGCGTTCCGGCACCCACTCCATGAGCATCGTCTGCCCGCTCGTCATCGATTCGGTGACCGCGAGGTCGCCGGTGCCGGCGCCTGCACGCGGTTGGTAGGCCGTGTCGACGGCGATGTCGCCACGTCGGGTCACCCGGAAGTACGCACCGTGGAGGTGCATGGGGTGCAGGTCCGCGGTGGTATTGATCACGCGCCAGCGCAGGGTATCACCCACGGTCGCCGTGAGGCGCTCGGTGCCCGGCCATGACTGGCCGTTGATCACGCCCAGGACGCGCGCGCGCTTGGTTCCCACGCGATGCACCGTGTCGCTCCACATGCCGACGACGAAGACGCGGTCCGGGATGGTGCGGCGCTGCCCCCGGGGCGGATCGATGACGATGGCGCCGGAGAGCTGTGAGTCCTCCCCCGTGCGAAAGCCGAGGAGGCGTCGTGTCGTGGTGCCCCAGTAGTGGTAGGTGCCGGGGCGGTCGAGCCGCAGCCGCAGCTCGCGCGCCTCGCCGGGGGCGAGCACCACCGGCATGGTGTCGGGCAGGGGCTCGGTACGCCCGAACAGCCCAAAGACGCGAAGCGTGTCGGTGAGCGCATTGCGAAGTCGCACCACGGCTTCGGTGCCGGCCGGCGCCCGCAGCAGCGGGCCCGGGATGCGCGCGGGTCCGGACGCCTCCGCGAAGGCGAACATCGGGGCGCCGGGTGCGTTGGCCCCATCCGGATGCCAAATGGCGACGCGCGCCACCAGGCTCACTCGGACCACGGACCCGGAACGCGTCCCGGCCGGGACGCGGTTGTCGTTGGGCACCACGCGGTCCTGCGCCCGCGCCGGGCTGGTCGCGGCCAGCCCGGCGAGCAGGGACAGGCCGGTCATTCGACCGGCGCGGAAACGGGGTCGCATGGTTCCCTACTGGCCGATGCGACGTCCCGTCGTGTATGGCACGCCCGCCTCGTCGAGGGCCCGCTCGAGCGCTGGGACGTCGGTGTCCATCAGCTGCCGGAGCTTGCCGACCTCGACGCCGAGGAGTTCCACGGCGATGCGATACTGCTCCTGGCTGGTGGCCGTTGGGGCCTGCAGCGTGCGGCCGAGGGAGCCGGCGGCCGACTGGACCCGCTCGCTGATGGACGACGGCTGCGCGTCCGACCGTGAGCCTAACGACCGATCCCCAGACAGCGCGCGCTGGATCTCCGCGAGGCGACGCGCCTGCTCGCGCACGCGCGTGCCAAGGGCGGCCGGGGCCCAGGGCGCCTGGTCGAGGGCTCGGCGGATCTGGTCCAGCTTGGTGGAGGTCTCGGTGGCGGACTGGGTGACCCC
>JAEUJL010000279.1 GCA_016794835.1 Gemmatimonadota bacterium
GCCGATGCCGACCCGGTGCGCGACGAAGAAGAGGGCGCGCGGGTTCAGGAAGATGTTCGAGGAGGTCACCTCCGTGGCGCCGGATCCGCTGGTTGTGCGGGTGATGGCCGCGGAGCCGCCAACCAACACACTTCCCTTCTCAGTCGCACGGGTGGATTGGGCTTGCACGGAGATGACGCTGCCGGCGAGGAGCGCGGCAACGGAGAGAGAGCGGATCATGAACGCCTCGGCGTAATGGTGGTGGCGCCAGCCTCAGCCGGCCGGACCGCGTACAGGATAGGGCCCGGGGGCCCTCGTCGCCGGCCTGTTCGTGACGAGTGGCGCGAAGAGCGCCGCAGGGAGTGATTCGGTGGCACGATCGGCACGACGAGGCGCCGGTCGGTATGTTGGTGGTCCCCCCCTCCTACACGTGAAGCGGCTCGAGTCCTCCCGCCAGCGCTACCGCCAGTTCGTCGACGACTTCAAGCATCGTCGGCTGGACGCCATCGCTGACGCGGCGGATCATCGACGTCCGTCGTCGAATGGTGACGGGCCCGACGGCGAGAAAGGGATGTTCCGCGGGAAGCGCAAGCAATACCTGCGCGAGTACCTGCGGTGGCTGCGCCCGCATCGTGCGCCGCTCGGGATGGTGTTCACCCTGGCCCTGCTGGTCGCCGCCGGGGAAATGGTCGAGCCGCTCTTCATGCGGCACATCATCGACCAGGTCCTGCTCAACGAAGCGATGGACCAGGAGCAGAAGCTGGCGCGGCTGCACCTCACGGGAGGCCTCTTCCTCGGCGTGGTCATCCTCATCAACCTGCTGCGGATCACCAAGGATTACCGCCAGCGGTTGCTGAACACGCGCGTGATCCTCGGGCTGCGCAAGGCGCTGTATGACCGGCTGCTGCACCTGCCGCTGCCGCAGGTGTGGGAAATGAAGACCGGCGGGATCCTGTCGCGGTTGACGGGCGATGTGGAGACGACCACCGGGCTGCTGCAGATGGCGGTGATCTCGCCGTCGCTCTCGGTGATCCGGTTGATCATTGCCATTGGGGTGCTGATGAGCCTCAACTGGCGCCTGGCGATGATGGCGATGGCGGTGATCCCGGGGGCGATGCTGATCAGCTTTGTCTCCGCGCGGCGCATCCGTCCGATCTACCGCACGGTGCGCAAGGATGTCGAGGTGATCGACGGTCGCGTGGGCGAGGCCTTTGGCGGGTTGCGGGTCGTGCGTGCCTTTGGCGGCGAGGCGCGCGAGCTGCTCGACTACCTGCGCGGACGCCACACGGTGATGCGCAAGGAATTGTTTGCGCACCGGCGCGAATTGCTGCTCTGGACCTCGTGGGGACTGCTCACCGCCTCGGTGAACGTGATCATCCTCTGGTACGGCGGCTACCTCACGGCGATGGGGCGCGCGTCCATTGGCGACATCATGGCGTTCCAGTGGTACACGTTCCTGTTGATGAACCCGGTGTGGAACATCGTGAACTCGTTCTCCGAGACGCAGCGGTCGCTGGCGGCGATGGAGCGGGTGTTCGAGGTGCTGGCGATGGAGCCGGACAAGCCGGACCGGCCCGGGGCGATCGAGGC
>JAEUJL010000291.1 GCA_016794835.1 Gemmatimonadota bacterium
CGCCCGCCGCGCGCGATTCGCTGACGCCGCCCGCGTGGACGTGGCCGCACACCGTGGCGCCGACGGCGCTGACGTTCTACACCGGGCACGAGTTCCCGTCGTGGCGCAACAGCCTGCTCGTGGGCGGGCTCGCGCGGGGCAGCCTGTGGCGGATGTCGGTGAGCGGGACGACCGTGGTGGCCGCTGAGGAGCTGTTGGTGGACGCGCGCCAGCGCATCCGCGAGATCGTGCAGAGCCCGACCGGCGAGTTGTACCTGCTGACCGATGAGGCCAATGGCCAGCTCGTGCGCGTGCGCAACGCGCCCACCCCGGCGACTCCCAACCGCGGATAGTGTGCGTCGGTGCGGGGCGGCATGCGGCCTCGCGCCCTCGGCGCCTTGACGCTTGTCGAGGAGAGTGCTCCCTGACGGCGAAAGTGCGGTTCCCCGAAGATTGTATGAGGCGGTAGTACCTTCTTCGGGAGAGGACGCACCATGCCTTTCATGCGACGTGCCACAGTCATCGTGCTCGCGGCGGTGGTCGGTGCCACTGGCGCTGGCGCCCAAGGGCCGCGGGCCGATCAGGCGCGCACCGTGTTCAGGCCGGACCGGTTGGTGCGGGTCTGGGCGGACGCCCGGCGCGTGGAGGGACGCGTCGCGACGCTTACGGATGCACAGGTATCGCTCCAGCACGGTGCAAGCGTCGAGCGTGTCGCCCTTGTGGAGGTCGACACGATCTGGACCGCGAAGCGCGCCATCGCGAAGGGGGCGGTGATCGGTGCGGTGGTTGGTGGTGTTGGCCTTGGCCTGTCCGCTGTGGCCCTGGTTTACGGGGTCTGCGACTCAGTCGATGGCTGCACGGACAACTTCCTCCCAGCTTTCCTTGGGTGGGGGGCACTTGGGGCCGCGGGTGGGGCAGCGTTAGGCGCCGGCGTCGGCGCCCTCCTGCGCACCTGGGAGCGGGGATGGCCGTGACCACTTTCATCCTGCAGGCGCCACGCGTCCGGCAGCGGGGCCGATCGCGCGGCCTGTACCATGTCACGTCACGCGCCCGGGCCGGCCCTCGGAAGAACCGCCCCCGGTGCGTGGATCGGCGGTTCCCTATGAACCGACCAGGGTGACGAGCAGCAGGTCCAGCTGGTCGAACTGCTCCGGCGCGCCATTCGTGCCCGAGCTGCCGGTGGCGAGGGCCTCGTCGAGCGCTTCCTTGGAGGGGTACAGCTCGCGGAGGACCTGGAGGGTCGTGCCGCCCTGGTCCTCGAAGGTCACGGTGGACACGGGGCCACCCGGTGTTTCCTCGTTTGTCCAGACGATGCGCGAGGGGGGCGTCACCTCGATGTAGCGACCGAAGAACGCCATCGGCTGCTCGAGCGACGCGTGCGTGAACACAAAGCGGTAGGTGCCCCCCGTGCGCACATCGGCCTCGCAGGAGACGAAGGAGATCCCGAACGACTTCGGGGTCCACCATCGCTGGAGCAGCTCGGGGGTGCTCCACGCCTGGAAGACGATGTGCGGCGGGGCGTTGAAGGTGCGCGTGACGACGATCTCGCGATCGGACGTGCGCTCGACGGTGGTGGTGTGCTTCATGAGGGGCGGGTTCACGGGTGGTGTCGCTTGCCATCGACGCGGTGCTTCTGCTGCAACTCGGCCACGACCTGGTCCAACTCGTTGAAGCGGGCGTCCCAGGCCTGGCGGTACC
>JAEUJL010000303.1 GCA_016794835.1 Gemmatimonadota bacterium
ACCGAGTCGGCGTGCTGCCGCACCACCGAGAGGTCGTCGAGGATCCAGAAGGCGCGCCCTTCCGTGGCGGCGATCAGGTCACCGTGCCGCACTTCGAGGTCGGTCACGGGGACGACCGGCAGGTTGCCGGACCAGGGCTGCCAGGCCGCGCCGCCGTCATACGAGATGTAGACCCCGGTCTCCGTTCCCGCGTAGAGCAGGCCGCGCCGCTCGGGATCCTCGCGGACGACACGGACCGGTTCCCCCTCGCGGAGCCCCGTGGTCAGTCGCGTCCAGCTCTTCCCCCAGTCGGTGGAACGGAAGATGTACGGCGCCGGGTCGCCGACGCGGTCCTTGCGATACGCGACGTACACGGTCGCCGGATCGAACGGCGAGATCTCGAGTTCGTTCACCAGGCCATCGCCAGCCATCGGCGGGGTCACGTTGCTCCACGTCGTACCGCCATCGCGCGTCAGCTGCACGTTGCCGTCGTCGGTGCCGACGTAGAGGGTGTTGGCATCGTGCGGTGATTCCTCGATGACGAAGATCGTCGCGTACACCTCACCGCCGGCGCCCTCGTTGGTGATCGGTCCGCCGCCCCAGCCCTGGCGCGACTTGTCGTTCTTCGTGAGGTCCGGCGAGATCGGCGCCCACGACTGCCCGCGATCCCGGGTGCGGAACAGGACGTTCCCGCCGTGATAGACCACCTGATCGTTATGCTGCGAGACCAGGATGGGCGCCGTCCAGTTGAAGCGGTACTTCGTCTTGTCCGTTGGCTCGGTCAGGTTCATCTCCGGGTAGGCCATGATGTCGCGCCCGAGCCCGGTCTGTTGGTCCTGCTCGTCGATCAACCCCTGGTAGCAGCCGCCGTAGACGTAGCGCGGGCTGCGGCCGCTGACGCCGATGTTGGCACTCTCGCAGCCCGGGCCGTTCTTCCATTCGCGCTCGGTGATCGCCCCGCCATCGCTCCGGCTCTGGATGATCACCGATGAGTTGTCCTGCTGCCCGGAATACAGCTTGTAGGGGAAGTCGTCGTCGACCGTCACATGGTAGAACTGCGCCGTCGGCTGGTTGTCCTGCGAGCTCCAGCTGCGCCCACCATCCAGCGAGATCGAGGCGCCGCCGTCGTTGGCATTGATGACGTAGTTCGAGTTGGTCGGGTTCACCCACACGCCGTGGTTGTCGCCGTGCGTGGCCGGGACGTTCTGGAACGAGCGCCCGCCATCGATCGACCGCATCAGCGGGGCATTGGAGATCCAGACGACATCCGCGTTCTGCGGATCCGCCGTGATGTGCATGTAGTACCACGACCGCGTCTGGATCAGGCGGTCGCCGTTCACGTTGCGCCACGTCTTGCCGGCGTCGTCCGAGCGGAACAATCCACCGTTCTCGGCCTCGACGATCGCGTAGAGGCGATCGGGCTGCGCCGAGACGGCCACGCCGATCTTCCCCATGAGCTTCGGCAACCCGTCCGCGAGGCGCGTCCAGGTGTCGCCACCATCGGTGGACTTGTAGATCCCCGAGCCGGGGCCGCCGGAGCGCACGTTCCACGGCACACGCTGGTGATCCCACATCGCCGCATACAGGATGCGCGGGTTGGTCGGGTCCATCGCCAGGTCACTCGGCCCGGTGGTGGGGTTGTCGCCCTTGAGCACCTGGCTCCACGTCTTGCCGCCATCCATCGAACGGTAGACGCCACGGTCGGGCGTTCCTTTCCAGCGATCGCCCTGGCCCGCGACATAGACGATGTCGGGATTCTGCGGATGCACGCGCACCGCCGAGATCTGGCGCGTGGCGGCGAGGCCGACGTTCTTCCAAGTGCGGCCCTGGTCGGTGCTCTTGTAGACCCCGTCGCCGTAGGTCGACGACTGGCCGCGGATCGCGTGTTCGCCGGTGCCGACATAGATGACGTTGGCATCCGACGGCGCCACGGCGATGGCACCGATCGACGACGTCTTGAAGAAGCCGTCGCTGATGTTGCGCCAGGAAATGCCGGCGTCGTCGGTACGCCAGAGGCCGCCACCGGTGTAGCCGGCGAGGTAGCTCAGCGGCTTGTCGGGGAAGCCGGCAACGGCGACCGAGCGGCCGCCGCGGAACGGGCCGACGAGCCGCCAGTTGATGGCGCGGTAGGCGGTGGAGTCGGCGGTGAGCGGTCCGCCCTGTGCGGCGAGGAGCCCGGGCAGTGCGAGGGCGATGGCGAGAGAGAAGCGCGAGCGAGACACGTGGTTCTCTGGGTCGGGTGTGGAGCCCTCAAGTTGGCGCCCCTCGCGTCCGCGTGGAACCCACGATGTCACCCTCCGCGTCGCGATCTCGATCTCTGGGTGTCCCTGACCAGTCACCCCTCAAGGAGGTGCCCCATGCTTCGCCGCTTCGCGCTTGGCGCCGTGTTGCTCTTGTCCGCTGTCGCCTGCAATGACAGTATCGCTCCCCCTCCGGTGGAAGCGGTGGCGGTCGTCACCCTGGAGCCTGTGACCGGGCGGATGACGGAGGTCGACGCTCCTACGGCGGCCACGCTGTTGGACACCTTCCGCAACACCTCCGTCGCCTGCCTGGGGAACCTCGTGATCCGGCAGGTACCCACAGGGGACGCTTCGGGGCCGACGACCCTCGCCGTTCCGGCGAACGACGGCCCGGTGTTGAACTGCCCCCTGCCTGACCCCGCCGACTGCCCGCCGTTCATCTTCAAGAATGGGCAGCTTTGCGTGCTATTCGGCACCGGGTGCAAGGGTACCCTGCCGATCTGCGCCTACAAGTGCCCACCCCCGTCCAAGGGATACCCGCTCTAGGGGCCGGGGACGTGTTGGAGCAGCGTCCCACCCGGGTGCGTCGTCGGTAAGGCTTGTGGCATGGCACGGCGCGCTTAGGCGAGGTGAATCAGGCGGCGTGGATACCCGTTTCTCGCGAGGGAAGGACTGACAGTCGTTCCCTCGCGCGGCGGTCGGAGTAGTCCTCATTGTGAGCAGTCCGATGCGCGGGACAGAGTGTCGCCGTTGCGATCTCGGCCGCGCGCCGCCGTTCGCGTGTGGCCCTCGGACACTCCCACTGGAGGACGGGCCATGTACAGACCCTCCGCGGTCCCGTGGTCACCTGGGGCACCGCTTGGGCAGCACCTCGAGGAACGGGGCGTCTCGCGCCGCGACTTCCTCACCTTCTGCACGGAGATGTGCGCCGTGCTCGGCGTCGCGCAGACGATGATCCCGCGCGTCGCCCAGGCCCTGCAGGACATCCGGCGACCCAGCGTGATCTGGCTGCAGCTCCAGGAATGCACCGGGTGCGTGGAGAGCGTGCTCCGCACCGCGGAGCCGACGATCGGGGACCTCGTGCTGGATGTGGTCTCGCTCGACTACAACCACACGTTGATGGCCGGGGCAGGGCACGCGGTCGAGCAGGCGCTGCAGGACGCGATGAATGCCAACAAGGGGAAGTACGTCCTCGTGGTCACCGGATCGGTCCCGCTCAGCGAGGGCGGGATCTACACGATGATTGGTGGACGCACGGCGGAGACGATCCTGCGCGAAGCGGCCGCGGGAGCGGCGGCGGTGGTCGCGGTGGGCGCCTGCGCGCATTTCGGCAGCGTGCAGTCGGCGCGGCCGAACCCCACGGGCGCGGTGGGGGTGCGCGACATCGTGAAGGACAAGCCGGTGCTCGTCGTGGCCGGGTGCCCGCCCATCGGCGACGTGGTGACGGCGAGCCTCGTGCATTACCTGACCTTTGGCCGGCTCCCCGAGGCGGACAGCGAAGGGCGTCCGCTCTTTGCGTATGGCAAGCGCATCCACGACCAGTGTCCACGGCGCGCGCATTTCGATGCGGGGCAGTACGTCGAGGTCTTCGACGACGAGGCGGCGCGCAAGGGCTGGTGCCTCTACCAGGTGGGCTGCAAGGGACCGGCGACCTTCTCGCCGTGCCCGATCTTCCAGTGGAACACGCGCACCAGCTGGCCGATCGGCGCGGGGCATCCGTGCATCGGGTGCACCGAGCGCAACTTCTGGGACACGATGTCGCCGTTCTACGGGCGGCTCCCGGGGGTGAGCGGGTTCGGGATCGAGCAGAAGGTGGATGCGATTGGTGCCGGGCTCGCCGCCGGTGCCCTGGCGGGGATCGCCGTGCATGCCACGGCCACCGTCTATCACCAGATCAAGCGACGGAAGGCGACCGGCGAACTCCCCGAGGAGGCATCCCATGGCTAGCGTCAAGGTCGTCGTCGACCCCATCACCCGCATCGAGGGGCACCTGCGCATCGAGGTGCAGGCGGACAACGGCAAGATCGCCAATGCGTGGGCGTCGGCAACGCAGTTCCGGGGCATTGAGCTGGTGATGCAGGGGCGGGACCCGCGGGACGCGTGGGCCTTCACCCAGCGCATCTGTGGCGTGTGCACGGCGGTGCACGCGATCGCGTCATGCCGCGCGGTCGAGGACGCGCTGGGGATCACGATTCCCGCGAACGCGAACATCATCCGCAACCTCGTCCACGGGATGCAGTACGTGCAGGACCACGTGATCCACTTCTACCACCTGCATGCGCTGGACTGGGTGGATGTGGTCAGTGCCCTCAAGGCCGACCCGGCGGCCGCCGCGCGGCTCGCGCAGTCCCTCTCGCCGTGGCCCAACAACGGCGAGGCCCAGCTGCGTGACGTGCAGCAGCGCGTCTCGAAGTTCGTCGCCTCGGGACAGCTGGGAATCTTCACCAACGGGTACTGGGGCCATCCGGCCTACAAGCTGCCGCCCGAGGTGAACCTGCTGGCCGTGTCCCACTACCTCGAGGCGCTCGACTGGCAGCGCGACGTCATCCGGCTGCACGCGATCTTTGGGGGAAAGAACCCGCATCCCAACTTCCTCGTGGGCGGGATGGCCTCGGCGATCAACCTCGAGTCCACGGCGACGATCAACGCCGAGCGGCTCACGGATATCGCCGACATGATCAAGCGCGCCCGGCGGTTTGTGGAGGAGGTCTACTGGCCCGACCTGGTGGCGATCGCCGGCTTCTACAAGGACTGGGGGGCGATCGGGGGCGGGGTGCCCAACTTCCTCGCCTGTGGCGAGTTCCCCGACGCCGATGTCCGCGACCTCAAGAGCCTGTACTTCCCGCGCGGGATCATCCTCAACCGCGACCTCTCCACGGTGCACGAGTACGATCACCAGAAGGTGACCGAGGAGATCCATTCCTCATGGTATGAGTACGCGGAGGCGGGGGCGGCGCTGCACCCATGGAAGGGGGAGACGAAGCCGAAGTACACCGGGCCGCAGCCGCCCTGGAGCTACCTGCAGGACCAGCAGAAGTACTCGTGGATGAAGGCCCCGCGGTACGAAGGGAAGCCGATGCAGGTCGGGCCCCTCGCGCGCATGCTCGTGGCGTATGCGGCGAAGCATCCCGACGTGCAGGAGATGGTCAATGCGACGTTAGGCACGCTCAAGGTGCCGGCGACCGCGCTGTTCTCCACGCTCGGGCGCACGGCCGCGCGGGGGATCGAGACCGTGCTGATCGCCCGGCAGATGCAACATTGGTTCGACCAACTCGTCGAGCGGATCAAGAACGGGGATACGGCGACCTTCACGAAGGACAAGTGGGAACCCTCGTCGTGGCCGGCGAGCGCCGAGGGATACGGTTACCTGGACGCCCCGCGCGGCGCGCTCGGCCACTGGGTGCAGATCTCCAATGGCCAGGTCTCGCGCTACCAGTGCGTGGTGCCGTCGACCTGGAACTGCTCCCCGCGGGATGCGCAGGGGCAGATGGGGCCGTACGAGTCCGCCCTCACCGACGCGCACCCGCTGGTCGATCCCGAGCGCCCGATCGAGATCCTCCGCACGATCCACTCGTTTGATCCCTGCCTGGCGTGTGGTGTGCACGTGATCGATGCCACGGGCCAGACCCTGTCGGAGGTGCGCATCCAATGACCGCGCCGACGCAGCCACGGGCGCCGCACTGGTGGCAGGTGCGCGCCCGATCCGAAGTGCCAGGGGCCCGCGGCAAGTTCACCTGGGTCTACCTGTGGGGCGCGCCCCTGCGCGCGATGCACTGGGTGGCGGCGGTGTGCCTCATCGCCCTGGCGGGGACCGGGCTGTACATCGGCGATCCGTACTTCTCGACCGGCGGGGAGGCCAGCCAGCACTACCTGATGGGCCGGATGCGCTTTCTTCACTTTGTCGCGGCCGCGATCATCGTGATGACGGGGATCGTGCGTGTGTACTGGCTCTTTGTGGGCAACAAGTTCGAGCGCTGGCCGGCGCTGTTCCCCATCACGGGGAAGAACCTGCGCCACGTCGTCGCCATGGTGCGATCGTACGCGCGGATGACCCCCGAGCAGCAGCCCCACTTCGTGGGCCACAATCCCCTGGCGCAGTGGGCCTACACCGCGGTCTACGTGGCCATGGCGATCATGGTCCTGACGGGATTCGCGCTGTACGGCCAGTCCAACCCGGGCGGGATGATCTACGTCCTCTTCAACTGGGTGAACGCCGCGGTGGGTGGGCTGCAGAATGCCCGGCTGCTGCACCACGTCTTCATGTGGTTCTTCTTCATCTTCGTTCCCGTGCACATCTACCTGGCGGTCCGCTCCGACTACATCGAGCGCGGGGGGATCGTGTCGTCCATCCTCACGGGCGGTCGGTTCATCCCGAGCGACGAGTCCTTCGAGGACTATGAGGCGACACGCGCCGTGACCAGCGAATGGCCCGCCGCCGGACATCCGGAGCAGCGCCCATGACCGCACAGGGGACGGTGGTGATCGGGCTCGGCTCCCCGCTCATGGGTGACGACGGGATCGGCTTGCGGGCGCTGGAGCGACTCCGGGAGACGTGGGCGCTCGACGGCGTCGAGCTGGTGGACGGCGGGACGTGGGGGATGTCGCTCCTCCCGGCCATCGAGGAGGCGTCCCATGTGTTGCTGCTCGACGCGATCCGGGCCAACGCCATCCCCGGTGAGGTCATCAAATTGGAGCGGCAGGCGCTGCCGAGGTACCTGAGCGCCAAGCTCTCGCCGCACCAGGTGGACCTGCGGGATGTGCTCGCGGTCGCCGAGTTGCGGGGCACGCTCCCGGACGAGCTCGTGGCGTTAGGCATCGAGCCGCGGCGCGTCTCGCTGGGGACGGAGTTGAGCGAGGAGTGCGAGGAGTCGATCGACCTCCTCGTCGCCGCCGCCGTGGACCGCCTGATGCGCTGGGGCCACGAGTGCGCACCGCGCCAGCAACCCGACGCGCTGCCCGCGATGGGTACGACCTTCACCTGAGGCCCGTGCGCGAAGGCGTGCCGCCCGTACTGCTCGTGCCGCCCGTGCCGCGCGTGCTTCAGCTGTTGAAGCACCGTTGAAGCAGCGCAGAAGCACGCCTGCCGCACCGTCGCGCCACGCGTCAGCCGTGACTCAGCTCCAGCATCGCCGCGCCCATGACCTGCGCCGCCTGCACCAGCTCGTCGATCCCGACCCATTCGTCGGGCTGGTGCGAGATCTCCAGGACGCCGGGGCCGTAGGCGACGCAATTCGT
>JAEUJL010000308.1 GCA_016794835.1 Gemmatimonadota bacterium
CTGAACGTGCTGGACCGGACCGTGAAGCAGCAGACCAGCAGTGGCGTGAACGAGAACGCGTCGTTCGCGCCGGACAGTCGCCACATCGTCTTCACGTCGACCCGTTCCGGGGTTGCCCAGCTGTGGATCATGGACACGCAGTCCGGCACCGCACGCCAGCTCACGCATGGCAACAGCCGGGCCCGGCACGCGGCGTGGTCGCCGCTGCTTCGCTCCACTCGACGCTAACCCTGCCCACCGTCCCACGCCCGATGCCCAACACCACCCGTACCGTCGCGTTGGCCCTGCTGTCACTCGTCACCCTGGCCGCCTGCAAGAAGAAGCAGGTCGAGACCGCGGTGACGCCGGGGCCGGCACCAAGCGAGACCTGTGATGCCGCCTGTCGCGCGGCCCGGGAAGCCGCCGAGCGTGCGCGGCGTGACTCGATCGAGGCCGAGCGTGCGCGTGCGGAGCGCGAAGCCCGTGAGGCCCGCGAGGCGCGTGAGCGAGCCGTCGCCGGCCTCAAGGCCACGCTGGGGCAGAAGGTGTACTTCGAGTATGACATGGCCGAGTTGTCGGCTGAGGGGCGGGCGCTGCTCGACGCCAAGCTCGCGATCATGCTGGCGAATGTCGGGGTGCGTGTCCGCATCACGGGTCACGCGGACGAGCGCGGGTCCGATGAGTACAACCTCGCCCTCGGCCAGCGCCGGGCCGCGGCGGTGAAGAAGTACCTGACCGACCGCGGCGTCGACGAGTCACGGATCGACATCCTGAGCCTTGGGGAGGAACGTCCCGAGGTGACCGATGGTACGGAAGAAGCGTTCCGCCTCAATCGTCGCGCCGAGTTCGAGATCGTCGCCGGCGGTGACTCCCTCGTTCCCCCACGCTGATGGGCTTGCCACGCCTCCTCCGACTCCTCCCCGTCCTCGTCCTGGGGAGTGGGGCCTGCTTCGCGACCCGCAATGACGTGCGGATCCTGCAGGGCGACATCCTGACCCTGCGGCGTGAGTCGGCGGCGGCGGATACCGCGCGTGCGCGCCAGGTCGACCAGCTGAATGCGCGCGTCGCGCAGAACCTGGCCGTGGTGAACGACTCGTTGCGCGCGCTCAGTGCGCGCATGGTCGTGAGCAACGGGGACAACCGGAGCGACTTCCGCCAGATCCGCGAGATGCTCATCCAGACCCAGGAGCTGGTCGGTGCGAGCCAGGCGATGATCGCCCGGTTCCAGGCCGACAACGAGCGGCGGATCATGGAAGCACGGCAGGCGCAACTCGCGCCAGCTCCGGTTGCCCCGGGCGATACCACGGCGGGTGCGGTGCGTCCCGTCACTCCTCCGGTGGAGACCGTCGGCCCGGCCCAGCTGTATACCGAGGGGCTCGCGCAGGCCACGCGTGGCAACTACGCCGCCGCCCAGGCCGCCTTCGAGGAGATCCTGGCCAAGTACCCCACGGCAGAGGTGACGCCGGACGCGATGGTCTTCCTGGCGGATGCGTACGATGCCGATGGCAAGGCGGCGCAGGCCGACAGCATGTACCTGCGGATGGTGCGGGAGCATCCGCGCGCCACACGCGCGCCGACCGCCCTCTACAAGCTGGGCAACTCCCTCGCGCGTCGCGGGCGTCGCGCCGAGGCGCGCGCGATGATGGAGCGCGTGTCGAAGGAGTACCCGGTGAGCGAGGTGGCGGACTTCGCTCGCGAATGGCTCATGCGTAACCGCTGAGTCCGCGATGGCCGAATCGAAGGGCAAGGTGGGCGCCCAGGCGGAGATGCCGTTCCTCGAGCACCTCGAGGAGCTCCGCTGGCGCATCCTCTGGTCACTGCTGGCGGTGATCGTTGGAGTGGGCGTGGCGTTCTTTGTCCTGCTGCGCTACGACGCCATCAAGTTCCTCGCCCAGCCGATCCTGCCGTACCTGCCCGACGGCAAGCTGATCACCACGCACCCGGCGGGCGCCTTCAAGATCGTGATGAGTGCGGCGTTCGCCATCGGGGCGATCGTGGCCTCCCCGGTGATCGTCTACCAGTTCTGGTCGTTCCTGTCGCCGGCGCTGTACAAGCACGAGAAGCGGGTGATCGTCCCGGTGCTGATCTTCGGGGCCATCCTGTTCCTCGGCGGGGTGTCGCTCGCGTATTTCGTCCTGATCCCGCTCACGTTGAACTTCCTGCTCAACGTGCAGTCGAGCGTGATCTCGCCGATGATCGACGTCACGCGGTACTTCGATTTCGCCATCAGCTTCTCGCTGATCATGGGGGCGGTCTTCGAGCTGCCGATTGCGATCATCGCGCTGACCGCGCTCGACATCGTGACCCCCGCGTTCCTCAACAAGTACCGGCGGCATGCCCTGGTGGCCTGCCTGGTCGCCTCGGCGTTCATCACGCCGGGCCAGGATCCGGTCTCGCTGGCCGCGGTCGCGCTGCCGCTGATCGGGTTGTACGAGGTGAGTGTGTTGTGCTCGATCGTGATCTACCGGCGCAAGCTCCGGAAGGATCGTGAGCGCGAGCGCGAGAATGGGGGCGGTGCGTGAGGTGGCGCTCCTGGCTCCTCGCGTCCGTGGTGGCGCTGGGGGCACGCGAGCTCGTCGCGCAGGGGCCGCCTCCGGTCCGGCGCGACTCCGCGGTGCGTGCGGACACGCTGCGCCGGCCCGCGGGGGCGGATACCACCGCGGGCCCGCTGGCGACGGCCGCCGCCGACACCGGAAAGAAGCTGCTCACGGCCGCGGACACCATTCGCGCACGCGCCGACTCGATTCGCAAGAGCCGGCTCGCCGGCCTCGAGGCCGTGCAACAGCGGCGGGAGATCCAGTGGGCACCGGAAGACTCGGTGATGAGCGCGCTCCTCGGGCGCGAGGGGTATTCCGTCACCAAGTACCAGGGGACGAACGTCGTCTTCCGCGCCCTCGAACACACCATGCTGCTCCAGGGCCGCAAGGCCCAGGTCGCCAAGGACTCGACCGTCCTGGTGGGCGACACGATTGCCTTCAACGACTCCACCCAGTTCATCTCGGCGCGTGGCGACACCCTGGTGATGCGCGACCCCGCGCAG